>NZ_CFIDRX010000019.1:0-35684 GCF_984433645.1 Marisediminitalea sp. | reverse complement strand
GTGTTGGGATCGCGCAACGCAGCCATAATGCCAAGCAGGCGATCCAGCGCTTCGCCGGGGCTAGTTGGATTTTCGTCTGACATCGAGTACGTCCTTCAATTGCCCAAGTTTAGACATCATTCGCGACAGGGTGTTGAGGTCCGCCACTTCAACCGACAGCGCTATTAACGCGGTCTGTGTCGACTTGTCGCTTTGACTGTTTACGCCCAACAAAGCTACGCCCTCATTAGCCAGTACGGTAGTAATATCGCGCAGAAGACCGGTGCGATCGCTACAATACACATCAACGGCTGCTTCAAACCCGACATTAAGTTCATCAGACCAATTCACCTCTATCTGACGCTCAGGATGCTGAACCAGTAAATTCTGCAGCTGGTCACAACTTTCTTTGTGAACGCTTACCCCGCGGCCTTGGGTGATATAACCCAGAATAGGTTCACCTGGCACAGGCTGACAACAGTTTGCCAGTTGGCTTAACAGGTGCCCCACGCCCTGCACCACCACAGAGTCTTTTTTGCCTTTGCTGCGCGCCGCTTTACGGGTTTTCAGCTTAGGACTTAATTCAGGCTCAGTTGGCGGTGGCGCAAGCTGTTGTTGCAGGTAATGCACTACCGACATAACCCGTACATCACCGGCACCGATAGCGGCATACAGTTCATCCAGCGATGGCGCGTTGAATTTTTCGCAGGCCTCGACGGCTTTTTTCGCGCTGATATGGACTTTGGCCAGTTCGCGCTCCAGCAGCTCTTTACCTGCCTGCTGATTCTTCTCTTTATCCTGCTTTTTGAAGAAACTGTGAATAGTGGCACGCGCTCGTGATGAGTGCACATAGCCCAATCCCGGATGTAACCAATCCCGCGACGGGTTCGGCTCCTTGCCAGTTAATACATCAACCTGGTCGCCACTGTGAAGCTGATAGGTAAAAGGCACAATCCGGCCGTTAACCTTGGCCCCGATACAGCGGTGGCCCACATTACTGTGAATGTAATACGCAAAATCGACCGGTGTTGACCCCTGCGGCAAATCAATCACATCACCGCGAGGCGTAAACACATACACGCGATCATCAAATACCTGGCTGCGCAGCTCTTCCACCAAATCGCCTGACTCGGCGACTTCTTCCTGCCACTGCAGGATTTTTCTCAGCCAGTTGATTCGCTCGTCGTAGCCAGACGCTTTGCCTGTGCTGCCTTCTTTGTATTTCCAGTGCGCCGCTACGCCCAGTTCTGCGTCCTGGTGCATTTTTTGAGTGCGGATCTGAATTTCTACGGCCTTACCTTCCGGTCCGACGATCACGGTATGAATAGACTGATACCCATTGGCTTTTGGCGTGGCAATGTAATCGTCGAATTCATTGGGAATATGCTTGTAGTGCGCATGCACCGTGCCCAGCGCCGCATAGCAATCCTGCAAGCGTTCAGCAATGATACGCACGGCACGGATATCGAACAGCTGCTCAAAAGTCAGGTGCTTTTTCTGCATCTTTTTCCAGATGCTGTAGATGTGTTTGGGGCGGCCGTACACTTCGGCTTTAATATGCTCAGCATCGACCAGCGATTGCAGCTCGGTAACGATGTTGTCGATGTATTCGGCGCGCTCGCGGCGTTTACCGTCGAGTTGTTTGGCGATTTGTTTGTAGGTAACCGGATGCAGGTAACGGAATGCCAGGTCTTCCAGTTCCCACTTTAACTGACCAATACCCAGCCGGTTTGCCAGCGGCGCATAAATAGTCGCGCATTCACGGGCCACCATGACCCGGGTTTCTTCGTCGGCTTTTTTAACCTGCTGTAACGCACAGATACGCTCAGCCATTTTAATGACTACCGCGCGCACGTCTTCCACCATGGCGAGTAACATGCGGCGAATGCTGTCGATGTGCTGTTCGTCCGGCGCAGACAGTTTGCTGGAAGACTGTTTGCGGTTGTGCAATGAACGAATGGCGTCCATGCGGCGCACGCCAACAATGAGCTGCTCAATTTCATCGCCGAAGGTGTCTTTCACTTCGGCGTCGGTCAGCATGTGTTGCTGACAGTAAGGAAAGACCAATGCGGCCTGGAGTGTCGCATCATCCATGTTGAGCTGATGCAGTATTTCAACCATTTCCTGACCCACCAGCAGTTGCTCGGGCATGTGCGAGATTTCACGCAGTTTTTGCCGCGTTTCTTCAGACATATCCAGGCTCGCCAGCCATTGCTCAAAAGGCGGCCGTTGTGCTTCATGCACTTTACGGGTTGAAACCATGATTCTTCACCAATTGTCCTGAGTCAGTTGTTACTTCAAGCAGATCTTACAGGCCTAAGACCCTAGCTGTCCGTGTTCTGTTCCCGCTTATTGCGGTGTCAGCAGCATCATCATTTCAACGTGCTGCGTATACGGAAACATTTCCATTAAAGCGACTTTGTTAATGCGATAACCCGCTGCCAGCAACGGCGCAATGTCGCGATCAAGTGTCGCAGGGTTGCAAGATACATACACGATTGCGCCGACCTTGCGTTTTGCCAGTTGTTCGCACACAGTGTGCGCGCCTTCCCGCGAGGGGTCCAGTAACACTTTGGTCTTGTTGTGAATGGTAAGCGCACTCACAATATCGCTATTTGACAGATCTTCGCAGCGCCAGCTGATGTTGGTTATGCCCTGTTGCTGCGCACTGAGATCGGCGCGTTGCACCATAGTGGCAACCCCTTCAACGGCAGTCACGTGACTAACTTTTCTGGCCATCGGCAAACTAAAGTTACCCAGCCCACAAAACAAATCCAGTACCTTGTCGTCGGGTTGCAAGTCTAACCAATCCAGCGCCTGCTGCACCATTGCGAGATTCACATCGTGATTAACCTGAACAAAGTCTTCCGTGGTCACGGAGATAAAACAGTCGTTGGCGGTTTCACAATGCAGACTGTCCTGTTCACCCCAAAGCAGCTCACTGCCGTTATCGCCATAATCAGCCCGCAGCACAACCTGGTGTGCTTCAGCGAATCTGCGCAAGTGTTCGCGGTCCTGTTGCGATAAGGTCTGCGTGATCCTGAAAGTCACTGCAACGTCATTGTTTGATGCCAATAGACTGATGTGGCCTAAGGCCTCCGGGCGTTTAAGCTGGCGAACGACCTTGTGCAATTCAGGCAGCAGTGCATTCAAAGAGGGAACTAATACCGGGCAGTCAGGCACATCTACGATCGCGCTGCTACCAGCCGCCCTGAACCCCAGTTTGATATTGTTTTTATCCCGCGCATCAACCGCAAGACGAGTTTTACGCCGGTAGCCAGGGTGTGCACTCACAATAGGCGGATGCCAAGGCAAAGCAGCTAACCGGTGATGGCGACGAAACTGAGAGTCCAGTGCTTGTTGACGCCACTGTAACGCGGGTTCAGGCGCAACATGTTGCAGGGCACATCCACCGCATTGTTCGGCTAGTGAGCAAAAAGGTGCAATCCGATGTTCAGACGCCTGCTCAACACTGACCACCTGGCCTTCACAGACTTGCTTTTTTTGTTTGGTAATAGCCACACGGCAGGTTTCACCGGGTAAGGCACCATCGGCGAACAACACTGGCTGATGACTGCGGCTGACACCGCGGCCCCGCGCATCCCAGGTATCAATGGTTGCCGTCACTGTTGCTAACGTTCCCTGACGGCTTGTATTTCGCTGTTTTGAGCGGCGAGGCTTACCCCGTTTAGGCTGATATATAGTGGCCATAATTTACCGTTTTTCCAGAATAACGGTAGCCACCGCATAATGCTGCTCATCAGACAGCGACACATGCCAGTGGGTAATACCCCGCTGTTCGCAGCGGGCTGCAAATTCACCGCTTACGTTCAACACCGGCGCCCCCAGCTCGTTGTTTTCAACACTGAGTTGTTGCCAGCCTATACCTCTGCCAATGCCGGTACCTAGAGCTTTGACAGCGGCTTCTTTGGCAGCAAATCGCTTCGCCAGATACCGTTCGGGCTGATTGTGCGTTGCATAGCATGCCAACTCAGTGTCGGTAAGTACCCGCTTCGCCAGACGGTCACGCTGCCCGCTATCGCGATTAATGCGAGCAATTTCTACAATGTCAGTACCGATACCAGCAATTGCCATGGCGCTAAGCTCAGCGTTGTTGTAACAGGGCGCTGGTACGCGCTTCCTGCATCAACTTACGCATGTCGGCCACAGCAGTGTGTAAACCGTCAAATGCCGCGCGAGCAATGATCGCATGGCCAATATTCAGCTCCAGAATTTGTGGAATAGCGGCTATAGGTTTTACATTGTGGTAATGCAATCCGTGACCGGCATTCACCTGCAGACCCAGTAAATGAGCGTATTCCACGCCTTTGCGGATCTGCGCAAGGTATTGTAGCTGCTCTGCTTCACTGGTCGCATCGGCATAATGCCCGGTGTGGATTTCGATAAACGGGGCGCCCGTGGCCTTGGCGGCGTCAATTTGTTTTTCATCGCCATCTATAAACAGTGACACCAGAATATTGGCGTCGGCTAGACGCTGGCAGGCGTCAGTAATACGGCTCAGATTGCCCGCGACATCCAGTCCGCCTTCGGTAGTCAGCTCTTCGCGTTTCTCCGGTACCAGGCAGCAGAACACCGGCTTTACCTGTTCGGCAATGCCCAGCATTTCGTCTGTAACGGCCATTTCTAAATTAAGACGGGTATTGATCGTCTGGGCAAGAATATGCACGTCGCGGTCCTTGATGTGACGGCGGTCTTCGCGCAAGTGCACCGTGATGCCATCAGCGCCAGCGCGCTCTGCAATATCGGCTGCATGGACCGGGTCAGGGTAAGAAGTGCCACGCGCGTTACGCAGGGTTGCAATGTGATCAATGTTAACGCCAAGAAGAATATCGTTCATTACCAATAGCCTGTAGGGTAAAAATGCGCGCCAATTGTACCAGCGATGCGCAGTGGGTTAAATACAGAGTGGGCTGGTACTTTCAAACCGTCGGATTTGATCACCGCGGCAACAAGGCAAGATTAACGTCCGGCTAAAAACAACTCCCTGCTTTTCAGGGGCTTGTCGCCAATAAACGGTTGTAATACATGACGGGTCAGTCGTTTAGCCGTTTTTATGGCACTGTCGGTGTAATCGCCCTCAGCCAACGACAATAAATCCTTGCCCGAATAACTATTTCGACCGGCCTGCGCTACCGCACTAAACCCCTGTTCGGCGTAAAAATCATACCAGCCCTGGGCAACAATCGGCTCAGCAGAAAACGCTTCTGTTGTCATATCCGGAATCACGCCCAACTCCGCTATCAGCGCCATCTCAAACTCACGCAACGGACGGTCCAGGCGCTGGCTTTCTTTTAACTGAACCAGGGTGTCGCCATAGGTCTGATAGACCATTTCCGCCGCCAGCCCCTGCGGCAACACGCGGTTAGTCAGTTCATTGACGTAAAACGCGCAATACAACGCATCGCCGGTCACGTTCAGTGCCGGTGCCGCAGCTTCAATTAGCGTCAGGTTTTTTAAGTCCGATTTGCCGTTCAATTGAATACGCAACGCTTGAAACGGCTGAAGTAAACTGCGTTTGTCGGACTTTGCGCCGCGTACGCCTTTTGCCACCGCACTGATGCGACCTTGCTCGTAGGTAAAGAAATCCACCAGAAAACTGGTTTCCCGGTAAGGACGGCGGTGCAACACGTAGGCATTCAGCCAATTAGGCGTCATGTTGGTTCTTAGCTCCCAGGTTAAGCGCGCTTGATCCGAACCACTTTCATTTGCTCAAACTCCATGCCCGCCACGGTTTCCGTAACAGGATAATAAGTCAGGTTTACTCTGGCCCCTTTTAACGACTGGTAGGGCTTAGTCCGTTTGAACACAAAAGGCACATCAACGCCCTCTAGCATGAGTGTATGACGCACCCACTCTCCGTCCTGACGCTGGGTATGAGATGCCACCCTGACGTTTTCGGTATGTGTCAGTGACTGATGTTTGGCAAGTAGCTTATCCACACTCATAACGGGGCAATCGCATCCACTAGCAGTTGTAATGACTCTCGGCCCCGGAAAAAGTTAACATCCAGTTGATACGCGATTTCCACCCTGCGAATCGAGGCATCAGGCCAGACTTGAGTATCAATATTAAAGGCTATCGCGTCAAACTCTTCGCCGCTGTCCGGGTGTGCCAACACCATTTTAAGGTGGCGTTCACCAACGATACGTTGCTGCACTAAATGAAACACACCGTCAAAGAGTGGTGGCTGAAAGCCCTGACCAAACGGACCGGCCTGTCGAAGCAATTGGGCAACGTCCAGACTCAGTTCGGTGTCGGTCAGCTCGCCGTCAGTAACAATCACATGCGGGTCGCCGATGTTCGCCAGCGCTTCTCCTGCATAACGAGAAAATACTGCGCTGAATTCCTCAAGTTTACCGGCTTCAATAGACAGGCCTGCAGCGGCAGCGTGACCACCGAATTTGATGATCAGGTCCGGGTAAGTCGTATCAACAACATCCAGTAGATCGCGAATGTGCACACCGTCTACCGAACGCGCAGACCCTTTTAGCGTATCATCGTCCTGCCGGGCGAACACAATGGTTGGACGCTTGTGCTGGTCTTTTAACCGGCCAGCCACTATACCAATCACCCCTTGGTGGAACGCTTCATCGAACAGCACGATGGCGTTTGGCACTTCGCCCTCAAGATCCAGTGAAGCGAGTGTTTCTTCGGCTTGTTGCTTCATGTCCTGTTCAATGGTTTTACGCTGCTGGTTGAGCCTGTCCAGCTCCACTGCCATCGCACGAGCCTGCATGGCATCATTACACAATAAGCACTCTATGCCCGCCGCCATATCGTCCAGCCTGCCGGCGGCATTGAGTCTGGGACCGACCACAAATCCCAGGTCAGACGCGGTAATTCTGGCCGCCTGTCGTTGGGCTACATCCAGCATTGCGGTGATACCCGGCCGGCAACGGCCGGCGCGAATACGCTGTAATCCCTGATGCACCAGTATGCGGTTATTCTGATCGAGCACCACCACATCGGCGACGGTGCCTACTGCAACTATATCCAGGTAATTGGCCAGATTCGGCACCGGGCGCCTGCTCTCGGCAAACCAGCCACGCTGATCGAGCTCGGCCCGCAATGCCAGCATTAAATAAAATGCCACCCCCACGCCGGCCAGGGATTTAGACGGAAAACGACAGTCCGGTTGATTGGGGTTAACAATCGCATCAGCAACCGGCAGTGTATCGGCCGGTAAGTGGTGATCGGTTACAATCACCGTCATACCCAGCGCTTTAGCGCGTTCTACACCGGCATGACAGGCAATGCCATTGTCGACGGTAATAATTAACTGGGTTCCGCGTTCAGCAGCCACATCGACGATTTCGGGCGACAAGCCGTAGCCAAAATCAAAACGATTCGGTACCAGATAATCAACCCGTTTTGCGCCCATGTCCGCCAGTGCCAGCATGCACAAGGAGGTGCTGGTCGCCCCATCGGCATCAAAATCGCCAATAACGGTTATCATGTTGTTGGCAGCAATCGCATCGGCGATTAACGCCGCCGCCCTGTCACAGTGTAGTAGCTTACTAAAATGCAACAGCGACTTAGCCCCGGTATCGAGTTGTGCCGGGGTTTGAATATGGCGGCCTTGATAAATTCTGGCCAGAACCGGATGCAGGTTTGCCGTTAGGGGGGTTGACGCCAGTTCGCGTCGGTGAATTGATAAAGCCATGAAACGTCAACGTTAGTGGATGAGTGCCTGACGGCAGGATAGCCGTTTATTGCACCAGCACTTACGCAGCGCTGGTGCGCATTGCTTTAGCCAGCTGTCGACTGCAGTGTCGACAACAGCTGATCAGCCGGTTGATAGCCAGGCACTACTGTGCCATTGGGCAGAATGATATTAGGCGTTCCGTTTACCCCAATACTGCGACCGAACTGGTATTGTTTGGCAATGTCGGTTTTACAGGATGCCGGGGCCACGTTTTGGCCTGCTTTTGCCGTGCTCATGGCATCCTTGGGATCTGTTGCACACCACACGTTAACCATTTGACGGTAAGTTGGACTGCTTAAACCCGCACGAGGGTACGCCAAATAACGCACTGTAATCCCTGCTTCGTTGTACTCGCCCATCTGTTCATGCAACCGACGGCAATAGCCACATGTGGTGTCGGTGAAAACGGTGACCACATACTTCTCTTTTTTAGCTTTGAATTCGATATAGGAATTTTCGAACTGTTTTAGCCCTTCGATGCGCATTTCAGCCAACGCAATTTCCGATTCATTGCGCATCTCTTCATCGAGATTATAGATTTTTGCCTGAAGAAAATAGGTGCCGTCAGCACTGGCGTAAAACAATCCGTTTTCAGTGCTCACCTGTACCAAACCACGTACTGGCGAGTCTGCAATGGCATGCACTTGCCACTGCAAGGTCGATTCAATTTTTGCTTTAATGTGATCATTTGCAGCGTCTGCCAGCACGCTTGCCTGAGTGTTCAATGTTAGTAAGCTCAGGAAAACGGCGACGCCGCGGGAAAACAATCTCATAGATACTCCTGTGACTGGTATGCGTTATTCACTACCAAATTATGTGAAGGTGCTGGTAAATAAGACCGCCATACCCCCGAAAAATTGCATCATACCTTATTCAACACCCGCATTGAAGATTGCTCGCCGCGGGTAAATACGGATACAACGACGAATGTGCTCTAGCCTCTTGGATGATGCTCACCAATCAGGTTTTGCAGTCGTTCCGTGGCGACATGGGTGTAGATTTGCGTGGTCGACAAATCACTGTGCCCTAACAACATTTGTACTACTCGTAAATCCGCACCATGGTTCAATAAATGGGTCGCAAAAGCGTGCCGAAGCGTGTGAGGCGACAGGTGTTCAGTAATACCGGCAACTACGGCATAGTATTTAATTCGGTGCCAGAACGTTTGCCGGGTCATTTGCACGCCGCGTTTGCTAACGAACACCACATCGGTCTGATGTTTAAGTAGTGCCGGGCGGGCAACGTTCAAATAGTGCTGCAGCGCATCGAGTGCCTGTTCGCCCAACGGCACCAGTCGCTCTTTATTGCCCTTCCCTGTTACTCTTACCAGCCCCTGAGTCAGGCTAATCTGAGACATTCTGAGTCCGGTAAGTTCACTGACGCGCAATCCGGTCGCGTAGAGCACTTCCAGCATCGCTTTGTCGCGACATTCAATGTCGTCTTCCACATTCGGCGCATCCAGCAGTGCGTCGACTTCGTCCTCACTTAAACTGCCGGGTAATTTCTTCGCTGCTTTTGGCATGGCCAGTTGCGAAACCGGATTGTCCTCGCGAAACCGCATTGTCACGCAATAGCGGTAAAAATGACGCATTGCGCTTATCGCGCGCTGGGTTGAGCGGGCTGATAATCCGTTATTATCGCGATAAGCCAGATAGTCCTGCAAATCCTCCAGCGACACCTTCACAATCAACGGGCGTTTGTCGGCAACCAGAAACATCGCTAGGTGACACAAATCGCGGCGATAACTCTGCTGCGTATTGTCGCTAAGGCCTTTTTCCAGCCACAAATGTTCGACAAACGCTTCTATATCATCCGTGTCGTTGTCGCGAAGCAACGGTCCAGTCTTGCTCATTTGAATCCTCGGCGGGACTTAACCAGCTCATAAGCCGCCTGAATGTCCTGCGCTTTTGACTTGGCAATTTCCATTGCCTGCTCTGGTAGACCTTTGGAGGCCAGTTTGTCGGGGTGATGCTCAGACATGCGTTTGCGGTAAGCACGCTTTATGGCTTTTTCATCGTCACTGGCCGACACGCCTAAAATGGTGTAGGCATCTTCCAACGTGGGACCACTATTTGACTGCGCATGGCGACGCTGCCCCTGTCCTTGCCCCTGTGAGCGAGACTGCCTGCGAAAGCGAATTTCCGCCTCATAAATTGCAATCAGGTAATCCAGATCCCGACGCACAAACCCCAGCGGTTTGGCGACCTTTTCCAACACCTGGTATTCATCCCGCGACAGATGACCGTCGGCAAAGGCCGCTTGTATGAGAATTTCCAGAAATACCTGAAGGATGTCGCGACGACCATGGCAGGACTCGTGTAATTGCTTGAGAATATCGCTTATTGGAAAGTCCCGCTCTTTCCCTTCACGAAACGCCTGTTGCGCTTCTTTGCGCGCATCACCGTGCAATTTCATGTCGTCCATGAGTCGGGTCGCAACCAGAATTTCGTGTTCGGTGACCTGACCATCTGCTTTAGCCAAGTGCCCCAGAGAAGCAAACAGACTGTGGAAAAAAATAGCCTGCTGCTTCATGGCGTCCTGGCTGGTAAAGAACCGCCCGAAACCGCCAGACTGATTAAAGTCCTGCGCATAGCCCTTATCGAACAAGTAACCGACAACCGCGCCGAGAATGGCACCGGGGATCCGAAACGCCAAAAATCCAAAAATAAAGCCGAGTACGGTGCCCCAAGATGGCATGCTTCCCTCCCATTGTGATGCTTTGCACTACCAATAACGTGCGTACTTTATCATGCATTACCGAACAACATCGGTAAACTCCCAAGGCCACGCCGCTATTTGTGTATTTTTAACGCGAAATAGCAAAAATGGTCGCGATGTGACGAGCCTGTTCACTAGGCCTGTTTAACGGATGAAGCAACGAAAACGCGTCGTCATTGCACAAAAATCGATACACCTTGGGTTATTCAGCAAAGAAATTGGGGATATCTTGGGAATTTTTCGATTTTTTTAAGGTCTGCTGTTGGTAAATGGCGACGAAGTGCATAGAATTAGCGCCTTGTTCAAACGCTTATCGGTAGCACCAGCTGTTAGTGGTAAGTGATTCATTACTTTCACCGGCGAACTTCGAGTAAGTAAATTTGTTGTCGACATCATCCTGCGCAAACACAAGGCCTCACGCCCGAACGGTTTTATTGCTGTGTCACCTGTGTGCTGCCTCACTCACTCTGCCAGCCTGGGCACAAAGCGATAGCGCAGAAGATGCCGCCTGTATTGTGACACCACCGCCATTCGATGAGAGCCGTTTATTATCGAAGAAACAAGTGAAAGTGATGTCTGACTCTGCGGAAGTGCTGGAAAATCAATTGGCCAGCTTTGCCGGAAACGTAGACATTACCACCGACAGTGCAGTGATCCATGCTGAAAAAGCGGAAGTCAGTGACAACGGCAAATCCGTTTCAGCAACCGGTAACGTTACTTACAGCGACCGTCAACTCAGCGTTAGCAGCGACGGCTTATCAGTCAGCTCGCAAACTCAGACCCTGAATATGCAAAATACGGTTTATCAGTTAACCGGCTTTGTTGGGCATGGTGCCGCTGAAGAAATCGACATCAGCGCTGACGATGGCATAAGCCTCAAAGAAGTCAGTTTCACTACGTGCCCGCTGGGTCAGGAAGACTGGCGACTGGTTGCCTCAGAAATCAGTATTGAGCAAGGCGAGACCATGGGAGAAGCCCATCATACCCGTTTTTACGTGGGTGACGTCCCCGTGCTCTACTTGCCTTACTTTGCCTTTCCAGTAAGTAACCAGCGTCAGAGCGGTTTACTTTTCCCGCTGATTAGCAGCTCAACGTCTACCGGTATAGATTACGAACAACCGTATTACTGGAATATCGCACCAAATTACGACATGACCATTTCCCCGCGATTGATGTCGAATCGCGGTGTCCAGTTAAAGACTGAATTCCGTTATCTGACCGAGAGCTCACAGGGCAACCTGTTTTTGGAATACCTGCCCAACGATACCAAGCTGGCCAGTGATGACAGCCGATACTTCTACCGCTACCAGCATCAGGGTACGCTGGGTGACAGTTGGATGGTGAATGCCGATCTGAATGGGATCAGCGACAACAACTACATCGTGGATCTGGGCTCAGATTTTTACAACCGCTCAGACACCACCATAAACCGGACACTGGGCGTAGAGTATTTTTCCAATCATGTTGATTTCAGCCTTTATGTGCGTGACTTTGACACCATTGGCGATTACGAAGACATCTACCGGGCCCTGCCTGAAGCAAAAATTCAATTGCGTCAGCCGTTGGGCGATATGCTGGCATTAACCGTGGATTCAGAACTGGCGTATTTCGACAACGCGCAGGAAAATAACCCGACTGCGCTGCGCTGGCACGTCGCTCCTACTTTGTCTTTGCCCTATCAACGCTACTGGGGGGAAATGACCGCAGAGCTAACGGTGATGAACACCTACTATCACCAGCGTGAAATAGAGGGCACACTGCTGGAAGAGGAAGTCAACCGTACACTTACCCGCGGACGCTTATTCAGCTCGTTGTATCTGGAGCGCAACGATAATTTGCTCGGCAACAACATGACGGTGACGCTGGAACCTAAAATTCAGTACCTGTACACCTCGTACGAAGACCAGTCGAACATCGGTTTATACGACACCACTGCATTGCTAAACGACGTAAACGGCTTATTCCGAGGCCAGGAATTTACTGGCCTTGACCGTATTAACGATAACAATCAAATTACTCTGGGTGTCACTTCTCGCGTAATTGACGACGCAAACAGGGAACAATTTGTCGTTAGTTTGGGTCAGATATTCTATCTTGCAGACACCCGGATCACGGCAACTACCGATGATCGCAATCGTTCGGCGTTAGCCGCGGAGCTGGATTGGCGCTTTGACGACAACTGGTTTGTGCACTCCACCGTGCAGATTGCTACCGACAACGACAAAGTTGAACGTAGCAGCATGGTGCTGGAATACCGCCGCGACAATGAAAGCCTGGTGCAAATGAGTCACCGCTTTGTGCGAGATTTGTCAGGTGAAACCATTGACCAGTTGGGCATATCAGCCAGTTGGCCGATTGCGAAAAACTGGCATTGGGTTGGACGTTCATACCGGGATCTGGAAAGAGACAGAAGCATCGAGAACTATTTTGGGGTACAGTACGAGTCCTGTTGCTGGGCAGTGCGTTTAGTCGCACAACGCAGCCTGAGCAATCGCTACGACGCGTTGGGTCAACAGAACACCAACGAGTTTGACTCGAGTATCGGATTACAATTTATATTTAAAGGAATTGGGTCAGCGCGCTCAAACCGCGACATGCTGGAAGATGGCATGTTCGGTTACCGCCAGCCCTACGTGTTAAATTAACCGTAGCATTGACCGTTCAAACACTAAGCAAGAGAGTTTATGAAGTATATTATTCGTGGTTTGTTATTGGGTTTGGTATTAAGCCTGCCTGCCGTTGCTCAGGTACAATTGCTCGACAAAGTCGCCGTGATCGTAGATCAGGGTGTGGTGTTGGAAAGCGAAGTCAAAGCCCTGGTCGACGAGGTAAAAGCAGATGCTGAAGCCAAAGGCCAGAAATTACCGTCTGATCTCGCGCTTCGCACGCAAGCCATTGAGCGCTTAATTCTGAAAAATTTGCAGCTACAGCGCGCGGAAATGATGGGGATCCGAATCAGTGATCCGCAGTTAGATCAAACCATCGCGAATATTGCAGGCAATCAGGGCGTATCGGTAGCCCAATTGCGTGAAGAATTATCGCGTCAGGGCATGACTTATGACGATTATCGCGAAAAAGTGCGCGAAGAGATGATTATGGGCGAAGTGCGCCGCGCCAACGTGCGTCGTCGTATTTACATCACGCCTCAGGAAATTTCCAACCTGATGGAAATCATTGCTCAACAAGGTGGCGATCAGGCAGAGTACGAACTGGGCCACATTCTGATTGGATTCCCGGCAGATCCTACCGACGAAGACATTGCTGAAGCCCGTGAACGTGCCGACAAAGTTATTGACCTGCTGAACAATGGTTCTGAATTTGCACGTATCGCCATTGCAGCATCTTCAGGATCAGAAGCCCTAGACGGCGGTAACATGGGCTGGATGAACATCAATGCCATGCCTACGCTGTTTGCAGACGCTGTGCAAGGAAAACGCAAAAACGCGCTGATTGGTCCGATTCGAAGCGGCGCCGGTTTCCACATTCTGAAAATTCTGGATACCCGTGGTATTGAAGTCGTTGAAGTGGAAGAGGTCAATGCACGTCACATCCTTATAAAGCCGTCTATCATTCTGAGCGAGGAACGCGCTCAAAAAATGCTTAAAGACTTTAAAGAACAAGTCATTGCAGGTGACGCTGATTTTGCAGAGTTAGCCAAGGAACACTCTGCTGACCCAGGCTCTGCATTGCGTGGTGGTGAATTAGGTTGGGCTGACCCGAACATGTACGTACCGGAATTTAAAGATGCGCTGGCTAAATTGGCGCCCGGAGAGTACAGTGAACCAGTACGCTCTACCCACGGCTGGCATTTAATTCAATTGCTTGAACGCCGGGTGGACGACGCAACTGATCAACGCAAGGAAGAGAAAGCCTACCAACTCCTTTACAATCGTAAATTTGCGGAAGAAAGCGAGAACTGGTTACGCGAAATGCGTGACACGGCTTATATCGAAGTCCTTAGTGAGTAAACTTAAGGCCTCTTAATGACACCGTTAAAAATTGCAGTAACCCCTGGCGAGCCCGCCGGGGTTGGACCTGACCTGACTATTGAACTGGCCCAACAATCGTGGCCAGCGCAGCTGGTTATTTTCGCCGACGAAGCCATGATGCAGGAACGTGCCAGCATGTTGGGTAAACCACTCAAGCTGACACACTATACGCCCGGCGAAACCCGCATCCAGGAACCCGGAGAACTATTCATCCAGCCCATTCCAGCGGCTGTTCCTGTGGTGCCAGGTGAACTGAACAGTGAAAACGGCCACTACGTCGTAGAAACACTACGCCAGGCATGCCAGGCAAACATCGAAGGCGATTTTGATGCGGTCGTTACCGGCCCGGTGAACAAAGGCATCATCAATAAAGCCGGTATTTCATTCAGTGGCCACACTGAGTTCTTTGCCCATCAATCGAATACGATTGATGTGGTAATGTTACTGTCTACCGAAGGTCTGAATGTTGCGCTGGCTACCACACACATTCCGCTGGAATATGTGTCCAGAGCGATTACGCGCGAGCGATTGCACAAGGTCATTCACATCATTCACACCGACCTGAAGCTGAAGTTCAACATTACCCAGCCGCACATTTATGTATGTGGTTTAAACCCCCATGCGGGTGAAGACGGTCACATTGGCCGGGAAGAGATCGAAACCATTACCCCTGCGCTGAACGAGCTGCGTGAACAGGGTATTCATATTACCGGTCCGCTGCCTGCAGACACTATTTTTCAACAAAAATACCTGGCCGATGCCGACGTTGTACTCGCGATGTACCACGATCAGGGCCTACCCGTGCTAAAATATAAAGGCTTTGGTGCATCCGTGAACATCACACTGGGATTACCCTTTATTCGTACATCCGTTGATCACGGTACCGCGCTGGACCTGGCGGGTAAAGGCGAAGCCGACAGTGGCAGCTTTACCCAGGCAATGCTTAAAGCAATCGAGTTAGCAAAACACCAACAATGAATAAAACGCATTTAGGTCATACCGCGCGTAAGCGGTTTGGTCAGAACTTTTTAAATGACACCTTTGTCATCGAACAGATCGTCGATGCCATTAATCCGCAAGACGGCGACAACCTGGTGGAAATCGGCCCCGGATTAGGCGCATTAACCGATCCGGTTTGTGAGAGAGTCAATGCGCTGACCGTGGTAGAGCTGGACCGTGACCTGGCAAAACGGTTGCGTCACCACCCTTTCCACGGTAGCAAGCTGACGATTGTTGAGCAGGATGCCCTGAAAGTCGATTTTGCTGAACTCGCAAAGGTCGATGCGCCGCTACGCGTATTTGGCAACCTGCCGTACAACATATCAACGCCGATCATGTTCCATTTGTTCAGTTTTGCAAATCTGATCAAAGATATGCACTTTATGTTTCAAAAAGAGGTGGTGAATCGCTTAGCCGCCACGCCAGGGCATAAAAACTATGGCCGCCTGTCGGTAATGGCGCAATACTACTGTAAAGTTCAACCCGTTATTAACGTGCCGCCCGGTGCATTTGTGCCACCTCCCAAAGTGGAATCTGCGGTGGTGAGATTAACCCCGCACACTACGCCTCCGGTGCAGGTAAGCTCAGTAAAAACCCTCGAACGCGTCTGTACGTTAGCGTTTAATCAACGCCGCAAAACCATTCGCAATAGTTTGAAAGAATGCATAGAAGAAGCACAGTTGCTGGCACTGGGCATTGACCCAACCCGCCGCGCCGAAACCCTGTCGTTGCAGGATTATGCCGTGATAGCCAATTGGGTAGACGAACATGACAACACCGACGCCTGAGTCTAATTTGGCCGAATTGGTTTCAATTCGGGTAGTAACGCGGCATCTGCCGGAGCATCTGCCTTCCGACAGTGACAAGTTCGCATTTGCCTATCAAATTACCATCATGAATCACAACAGTTGCGCGGTCACGCTAACCCACCGCTACTGGCTTGTCACTGACGCCAATGGCAAACAAACAGAAGTGAGTGGCGAAGGTGTCGTTGGCAAACAACCAACCATTGAACCCGGCGAAAGTTTTCAATATACCAGTGGCTCAGTGATCGACACGCAAGTGGGCACCATGCAAGGTCACTACGAAATGAAAACCGAGCAAGGCGATACCTTTCGCGTACCAATCGATCCATTTCGTTTAGCCCTGCCAAACATTATTAATTAGGCACATGGCAAGATACGTCATTGGGGATATTCAGGGCTGTTACGAAGGACTTTCCCGATTACTGGACAAAGTTAAGTTTGATCCTGCCTGCGATACACTCTACGCCGTGGGAGATCTGATTGCTCGCGGCGAGGACTCCCTGAGCACAATTCGACTTCTACGCAGTCTGGGAAACCAGTTCAGCACCGTACTGGGCAATCACGACCTGCATTTCCTGGCCGTCTCGCAAGGCCTGAAAAAAGTCAAGGCCAACGACAAGCTGGATACCTTACTGGCCTGCCCTGAACTCCCGGATATCATCGAGTGGTACCGCCAATGGCCGCTGGCCATGATGCTCGACGACAATACAATAATGGTACACGCCGGTTTATACCCGGACTGGTCTTTGTCACAACTGTGTGCCCTGAGTCAGGAAATCAGTGATGAGCTGCAAAGCGCCCGTTGGTGCCAGTTGCTGGAAAACATGTATGGCAATGGCCCGACGCATTGGGATCAAGGCCTTTCGGGTGCGGCGCGGCAGCGATTCATCATCAACAGTACCACACGCATGCGCTTCTTATCAGCCGACGGCGGACTGAATATGAAAGCCAAATACGCCCCCAAAGATGCACCGGGCTCACTTTGTCCCTGGTTTAAAGTGAACAATCCTCAGTTACTGCCTGAACAGCGGGTCATATTTGGCCATTGGGCCGCCCTAATGGGTCACACAGAGTCCTCGCAGTTCCGGGCACTTGATACCGGTTATGTCTGGGGTAACCAACTGACCCTGTTAAACCTGGATCTCGGGCAAACTTTTGCGATCAGCGCTTAACCTTTTTCAATTTTGGTCCGATACTGTGTAAACAGGGAGTTAAAGAAGTCTGATCACAGCAATTTATGCCTAATACTTTTGTATCATGCCGTAAAGGTTGGTATAAAAGTATCTACAGCAATGATTGTTGTATGACTTATCGGGGACTGTTATGGAAGTTTTGCTGTAGGGGACACAGCATCGGGACCTTGAAAGCCAATCAGTAATACCAGACGCCTGAACAAGCGACGTAGAAACACTGTTTGGATACTAAAAACTATAAAAAGCTCTGGGAGCCAGAATGAATTTAACGGTTAAAGCGCGAATCATCATCGGGTTTGTCGCAATTAGCGCATTACTCCTTATTATTAGTGTATTTTCATTAGTTAATTTGAGTTCAGTTCATGATGACGTAGAGGAAGTCAACAAGGTTGCCATGCCAACCGTGGTGGGAAGCAACACGCTAAAAGCCACATTCCTCAACATGGGTCGATTGACATTTGAAGCGTACATTTCTGAAGACATTCCCTCAGTAGAGACTAGCCAAACGAATTTTAACGAAGCGAATCAGCGTTTCGACGCCGCGTACAAAAGTCTGGCCGTTACCGTCAAGAATGATCCCAAGCTTAAAGCGTCACTGCAAACAGTGCGCGGTCAGTACGAAGAGTACTTGTCTACCGTAAACAGCCTGTACGACAGTCACTTGCAATATCTGCATAAGCGCAACGAAGTGTCCTCTCGCCTGATGGACGTGGAAGACAATGCTGACGATGCGTCAACTTACCTGCTGGACTTCAGCGACACAGACGAAGTAGCCAGAAGCACTAAACTCAAAAAAGCGTCTCAGCTTGGCAGCGAATTAGAGACCCGTTTGTTAACACTCATGACGGTGACGTCTGATTACATTAAAACGCAAACCCTGGTGCGTGCAGATACGCTGAGTAACGAAGTTAAATTTGCGGTCGATGCCATTAACGAGCAACTCGATGCCATGTTAGCGGCGGCAGATGGCCAGGATAGCACTGGCATGTTAAGTGATATCGAAGGCCTGGTAAACGATGCCATTGATGCCGTCACAGGTAGCGACGGAATTATCCAGCTACACATGACGCGCCTGGAGTTGAGAAATAAAACGCAACAGTCTCTCAGTCAGGCCGACAACAAAGCCTCAGAAGCCATTAACGAGCTAGAAAACCTGTTGGCTCTGACTAACCAAAAAGCAAAATCACTGGAAGAGAAAGTCACAGACAGCGTAGCGACCGGGACAACCAGCGTCTTCATTATTGTTGCAATTTCACTGGTTGTTGCCTTCTTCACCGGTATGAAAACGGTGTCGGCCATTACTGTGCCTCTAGCGAAGGTGAACGAATTGCTTAACATTGCCTCTTCTGGTGATCTGACTCACAACCTCGACGACTCCAAGCAGGACGAATTCGGTCAGTTGGCAAAGAACTGTAATAAGCTCATATCCAGTCTGAAAGACCTTATCCAGGGTATTAATCTGCGCGCTGAACAACTCGCAGCAGCGTCAGAACAAACCTCAGCGGTTACCACGCAAACCACGAAGTCGATTCAGGATCAGAAAACGCAGATTGGCCTGGTGGCAACGGCCACCACCGAAATGCATTCAACGTCTCAGCTAGTGACACAAAATGCAGAAAATACACTGGAAGAAATTCGTCACGCCGACGAAGAGTCCAACAAAGTGCGTACGATTTCACTGGAAAATAAAACAACCATTGAAGTACTGGCGCGCGACGTTGACCAGGCTGCTCAGGTTATTAATAAACTGCATCAGGACAGCGCCAGTATTGGTAGCATACTCGACGTTATTCGCGGTATCGCCGACCAAACAAACTTATTAGCATTGAACGCGGCTATCGAGGCTGCCCGGGCTGGTGAACAGGGCCGGGGCTTTGCCGTGGTTGCGGATGAAGTACGAACCCTTGCCAGCAGAACTCAGGAATCCACGCAAGAAATCAATGCCATGATTGAGGTGCTTCAGGAAGGCGCGGAGAAAGCCGTGGCCGTGATGAATCAGGGCAAAGAGCAAACGGCGAAATGTGTTGAACAAACCGACATGGCCACTCGTGCTCTTGATGTGATTTCCGAGGCTGTGCATCGCGCCCATGACGTGAGTTCGCAAATCGAACAATCTGCACGCGAGCAAAATCTGGTGTCTCAGGATATCAGCGAGAAACTGGAAACCATCGTGGGCATTGCCGAAGAAACTACCGTGGGTGCACAACAGACGTCGGAGTCCAGCTCCGAAGTCGCCCGTTTGGCCGAAGAGTTACAAAGCTCAATTCGCCAGTTCAAAGTATAAACACAGGTATCGGGCAAACGGCGGTGTCGTTTGCCCGATGTGTTATTTCTCTGCTGTCTTTCCTGCCTGCGTCATCGTTACTTCATCGATAACAATACCCGTTTGATTCACCGCTAACGTCAAGACATGATGCCCTGCGGAAAGCGAAGACAGATGAAGCCTGTTTACCCTTCGATTTGCCAGCACACCTTGTTTCCAGGCCTCGCTTCTCCCTCGGGAATTAAGCGCAATTTGCTCAACCTGCTTGTTGTTGAGTAATACCTTTAACTGATGATCAAACTGATTCGCATGAGTGGGCAATGTCGCTATCTCAATGTTTACATCACCGCTAACGGGCAAATCAAACGCATAGCTCACAGTGGGTTGCTTAGATTCAAAGGATCTGGTCGCCAATGGAAATACCGTCAGTGCGTGACGGGAATAGCCCAGCTCTGGAATTGCGCGCCACTGCGCCCCTTTCGGGGCCCAAGTATCCGCTGATGCAAGCACCACCGGCTCTTGGTAACCGGAGGTAGACAATGGCCCTCCATTAATGAGCGAGGGCGAGTCAAACACAGGTAAACGACGCGGGCTCGCATCCATCATGGCCGCCCATTTACCGTTGTTCTGGCTATTGTACAGGTCGGTTAGTTGCTGAATATGCCGATGCGCTTGCACTGCCTTCGCCCTGTAACTTTCACGTACGTCAGGCTTCACGGTTGTGCTTGCCAGTTGACGGTAAAGCCATTTTCGATTCATCGCCGCCGCGCCCTCGATGGGATAAGCCACCAATTGATACCATGCCGACTGTAATTGGGCTGGCACCTGACGCGCCAATGCGCGCATCGAGTCCTCCAAGCGCTGATACGCCTGCAACCGATTATGAATGAATGATTCAGACCAGCTCGTCAGTGATGTAGGCGTAGTGGGCTCGGTCTGGCTCCAGCCCATGAATTCAGGCCGCCGAATAAACGCCAGGTGATAATACGTCAGCATCAAATCTGCTAAAGGTTCGGCGAGTGCCGGTCCGAAATCCCGAGCAAACTGCTGTTGTAAAAATGATCTGGCGTTATTAACGTCCAGTTCTGGGCCTGACCAGCCTAATTCAAGAAACCACTCTGTATTGTACTCAATTGGTTTAATGTCCCCGACGTTGGCAATCCATAATTGCTTAGCCCCATCTGCATAAGCCCTTGCCATTTCAACCTGAATTAACGCGGGATGCGTAGAGCTCAACCACAGATAGTCATGGGGCCTGCCCCAGTAACTTAAGTGATAATAGACCCCGCTTCCACCGGTTCTGAGCTGTTCTTGCGGATTGCTGCGACGTCGAATATACCCGTAGTTGTCATCCGGCCAAACCAGCGTCACCTCTTTCGGTACTGCTAATCCGGCATTGTAGAGAGCCAGCACTTCTTTGTAAGGCGTAAAGACCTGTTTGATAGCCCGTTTGTCTCCATAGACTTCACGTAACAACTGACGTTGCTTTTGAATCACCTGCTGCAATACTGCGACGGACTCCTCTATCGACGACGTACCTTGCATGTGACTGTCATGAATGCCCCGCATTCCCAGTGTAAACAAAGGTAAATCCGGCACGTCGCCCAATTCCTCGACCCGGCTCTGCCAGTATTCCAATACCTGCTGAGAATTGTTCACATAGTCAAACTGACCGCGCTGTGTTGTCTGCCATTCGTAGACGTTATTGCGCATCATGGGCTCAGCATGCGATGTGCCAACGTGAATCTGATAGCGCTGCGCCATTGCTTTATTTCCCGGTACAGTAAAAAACGCCTTTGTTCCCGGGTGCATAGCAGGCCAAATCGTGTTTGCTTTGAGACGCAACAGCAACTGGAATATCTTTTCGTAGGTGCGCGGACCAATATTGCCGGTTTCAGGCTCAAACGTCTTCGCAGCCCAAGGCAACAACCCCCAATCCTCATCATTTAAAAATACCCCACGATACTTCACCGCCGGGCTTTCGAGCATGGGTAACCCGGATAGAATGAGTGACGCTTTATCTACTGCGCCTGCCGCCACTTCAACATCTGCCCACCAATGCCACGGTGAAATACCCACTTTCTCGGCGATGGTCATCAAACCATAAACCGCGCCCCTGATATCTGCGCCAACGACATGTAACGTCTCACCAGACACGAACACAGCAAAGCCTTCCCATTGACCATGGGGAGTATTTTCCAGGGATTTCAGCCTGGGGTGAAAAGGATCAACGGTCACCAGAATACCCGCGCCGCTTTCGACATATTGCTCTGTTACTTCTATCGAGCGCCCCGCTCTGCGCCCAACGTTGTCGGCAAAATCATTCACCGCCCAGGTTAACAAGGGATCCTTGTGTGTCACATGCAAAAGTAACCTGCCTTGATTGGCAGTGAAATCAAATGAACTGGGTTCAGAAGCATGCAACACAGCGCTATTCAAAGTAAAAGCAATGAGTAGCAGAAATCGCAAAATGGATATATTAGATGGCATAAAGAAACGGCTTTTTTTTAACATGACTCACGCTAGGCCAGTGCTTTCGAGAGGTCAATGTGAACCGTTGCATTGTTCCAGATGCGAACTGCTTAAAGCGTATTCGGGGTCGCAATCAAGGGCATTATTAAAAGAGAAGGGTTGAGTGCAATGATATGTCGGGCTACCGGTATGTATTCCGGTAACCCGGCTGGGTATAATGATGTAGCTACAAGGCAAATAGTCCATCGAGAGTGGCCAGCTGTGCTTTTACATCTGCCTCATCTCCTACGACAACCAAATGCATTTTTGACACATCCAGGTATTGTTTCACCACATTGCTGACTTCCGCAGGGGTAGTGGCGTAGATCTTATCAACATAGGTTTGCAGATAAGACGCATCCAACCCATGCAGCTCAGTAAATGCCAGTTGACTAATAATGGCTCCGCGAGAACTGTTGCGCAGTACGAATATCCCGGCCATGTAATTTTTCACCCCCGTCAACTCCTTCTCAGACGGATGTTCGTTAGCCAGCAAGTTGATTTCCTTTACGATTTCACTTAGTGAAGCCGCTGTCGCTTCAGCGGTCACATCTGCGCCCTGATACCAAAACCCGGTACCAACACGGTCCATTACTGACGAACGCGGTGAGTAGGTATACCCTTTGTCTTCGCGAATGTTTGAGGTAATGCGACTGGAGAAAGCACCGCCCAGCAGCGTGTTCATCACATTCATGGTCATGGCATCTTTATGACCCGGGCCAAAAGTCGCTAAACCTAAACGTAGTGTTGACTGCGGCGCATCAGGACGATCGATTACGGTAACCGACGGACCAGCCTGAGCCAGTACAGTTTTGCGCTGAGGTTCAGCACCGGCTTGCCATTCACCGAAGGCGCTCTTCACTGCTGCCAGTACAGCGGCTTCATCAAACACACCGGATACATACAGATGACTGCGATTTGGTACCAGGTTGGTTGCTACGAAGGCGGCAGTCTCTTCAGCCGTTATAGACGCCAGCGACTCCTGCGTTGGGTACAACTGTCCATAGGGGTGGTTGCCGTATATCTTGTGATAGAAAGCCTCGGTTGCCTTACTCGAAGGACGAGACTTTGCAACGTCAAGTTCACGCTGGCGATCGACCTTAATGCGAGCCAGATCGCTCTCATCAAAATTGGCGTTCAGGACCATGTCTGCAATGACGGCAACCGCATCGTCTGCAAACTCACTGAGTACATCCGTTCCCAACCAGCTGGAATCCAGCCCCACTGACGTGTCTATCTGTCCGCCCATACTGGCTACCGACGTTGCCAGAGCCTGCGCAGACTGATTGGCCGTACCCTGACGAAGCATTTCGAAGCTTAAATCAGACAGCCAGATTTTACCGCCATCATCTATATTGCCAGTGTGAGTGACCAACCGCACCGTCGCCTTAGGCGTAGTGCCGTAGGGAATAAATGTGACTTTCAGGCCATTGTCCAGCGACACCTGGCGCGTTTCAGGCACAACAAAATTACTGGGCTTCCCACCAGCAGGCGGTAGCTCTTTCGCAACGGAAACAGCGGAAACCATCAGTGCCGCGGCGCAAAGCGAGAGTGTTTTAAATAATGTCATGCTGATTACTCCTTGTCACTGGCTGGCTGGGTCGCAGGATCTTCGCCCGGGGTAACGGTGAGAACGGTACGATTAGTGGGTCGCAGATATTCCTTGGCGGTGCGAATGATAAGCTCCGGCGTTACCTGTTTAAAGTTCGCTTCCAGTTCATTGATCTTGTTCGGATCGTTGTCAAACAAGGCGAAGCTGGCCAGTAAGTCGGCCCGTCCAAAGCCATAATAACCATCGATGGCATCAAACAGGCTTGAGCGAATTTTTACAATCGCTCGAGACATGGCTTCTTCGCTCATTGGCTTTTCTGTTAACTGGTTTACCACACTGTCAATGGCCTGGGTAATTTGCTCCCGGCTGATATTGTCGTCATGGGTAAATGAACTCATCCACAACATAGGGCCGTTATAGTTGAACATATTGCCCAGCAGATAGTTAATACCACCGCCAACGTCACCGGTTATCTGGCGTTTTTTCACTAACTCCTGATACAGCAAACTGTCTTCGCCCTGAACCAGGATTTGATCAATGATACCCATGGCGTAATACTCAGGCGTCCCCCGCGGTGGCATTTTGTAGGCAAAAGCAAAAGCAGGTTTTGGCGCCAGCTTATCGAACTTATTGAAGACCTGTTCTTTTTCCTGACGTAATTCAGTTAAATCGGGCTGCGGTGCTATTTCTGCCGATGGAATATTCCCGAAATATTTCTCCACCAGCGTTTTCGCTTCTGCTGGGTCAAAATCACCCACCAGAGCCAACGCCGCGTTATTCGGCGCGTAATACATCTTAAAAAACGCATCTACGTCTTCCAGCGACGCGGCATCCAGATCAGCCAGATCGCCATAGAAATTGTGCGCGTTGTACCAGTTATTAAAGGCATACTGCGGCATGTCCAGCCAAGGGAAGCCGCCATAGGGCTGATTCAGCACATTGACTTTAACTTCGTTTTTAACCACACCTTGCTGGTTAGTCAGATTTTCCTGCGTAATCGCCAGGCCTTTCATACGGTCGGCTTCTGCCCATAAGAAGGTTTCCAGTTTATGCGATGGCACGATTTCAAAGTAGTTGGTGTAGTCAAAACGCGTCGAACCGTTCAAAACGCCACCGTTGTCATTAACCAGTTTAACGAATTCCATTTTGCCCAGGTTCTCAGAACCCTGAAACATCATGTGCTCAAATAAATGTGCAAAACCGGTGCGATCCCTGGGTTCATTTCTAAACCCGATATTGTAATACACTGCCACCGTGACAGTGGGTGACGTATTGTCCGGTGATAACACCACTTTCAGGCCATTATCGAGGGTGAAGTAATCCACCGGGACATTGTATTCCATGCCCATCGACACATCGCCTGCGCGCGCTGCGATGTTCTCTGCAGAAGGCATACTAGCTTGCGAGGATTGTTGCGACGCTGTATCTGGCTGACCACAGCCGAACAACATGGCAGACAACACGCCCGCTGTCAGTAAAGACATTGTTTTCATGACGTTCCCTTTTATTATTTTGTGTATAACGATAAGAGTTGCGCTTATACCCGGGCCTGACGAAACAGACGGAATGCGTAAAAACGGCGATCTGACAGCACTGCAGTTTGCTGCAGTGCTATGTTAAGGTCAGCATGCAACCTGATTATCTTTTGGTCAAGCTACAGACATATTTTGAAATGGTTTTGTTTGCGAACCGGATGATAAGTTCAGCAACGCCCCGGGTCCTTCAGGACGCTGCTAACAGGAAGGTTAGTAAGCCCCAGCACTGTAGATCAATTCATAACTGTGGCTGTATATTTCAAGAATATTGCCAAACGGGTCTTCCATGTAGATCATACGGTAAGGCTTCTCACCCGGATAATAATAACGAGGCGCAGGCATGCGACGCTTGCCACCCGCCGCTTCAATTCGCTCAGCTAACCCTTCTACATCCGGATCCTGAACACAAAAGTGGAAGATACCGGTTTTCCAGTACTCAAAGTTGTTTTCCGGGTTTTGCTGTTGGTCGAACTGAAAGATCTCGACGCCGATTCTGTCCCCGGTAGAAAGGTGGGCAATTTTAAAATGCTGCCAGCCTTTGCCAAACACGTCAGTGCACATTTCACCAATGGGTGAGTCGTCTTCCGTTATTGATGTCGGTGGCATAATCAGATACCAGCCTAATACCTCGGTGTAAAACGCTACGGCTTTCTCCAGATCGGGGACAGAAATACCGATGTGGGAAAATGTTCTTGGGTAAGTGTTACTCATCATTCCTCCTAAGTTGGTGGAATAAAGCTTAACTTTCGCCATCAATTACGTAAAATTATCAATTATCATTAAATAAATTACATTTCGTTATGATAAACACAAAGTGGTTACTGACCTTTAGCACGCTTTGCGAGGAAAAGAGCTTTACTCGCACTGCTAATAAGCTCTTTATGACCCAGTCTGGGGTCAGTCAGCACCTGGCAAAACTGGAAGACCACCTGGCACAGACACTGGTTATTCGAGAAGGAAAGCAGTTTGTTCTCACCGATGCCGGGCTAAGGCTGCTCGACGATGCGAATGCTGTACTGGCTGCCATCAATAATCTCGAACAGCACATTGGATTTGATACCCCTGATGAAGGCAAGTTACGGATCATGACGCCGGGCAGCGTTGGGCTTAAGTTGTATCCCCATTGTCTGGATCTTCAGCAGACACATCCTGCCCTGAGTGTTGAATTTCGCTTCGCGCCTAATCGCGACATCGACAAAGCACTGTTAGAGAACACTATTGATATTGGCTTAATGACAAGAACGTCATTACATAGTGAAATTGTCACGACCCCCCTGGCTGAAGAGCCCCTGTTACTGGTTACACCTGCTGCAGTAGAAGATTGTTCCTGGCAAACACTGGAAACACTGGGGTTTATTGCCCATCCCGATTCGGCCCATCATGCCGAGTTACTGTTAGGCGCGAACTATCCACAGTATCGCTCGGCGGCATCGTTACCTCAAACGGGGTTCTCAAATCAGATTGGGTTAATACTGGAACCAGTCAGCCGGGGGCTCGGTGCTACAGTGCTTCCGGCACATGCCGTGGCCGCTTTTCCGAACCAACATGCCATTCGCATTCACCAACTCGATGTGCCGGTTAGTGAAACCATTTATTTAGCAGAGCATCATTTAAAGCCACGTCCTGCGCGTGTCGATATGCTGGTCACGCACATCAAGCGCTGGCTTAAACATTAAAACTGCACTTTTTGCCGCTGCTGTTTTCGCTGACTCTGAGCTTGCTTGGCGTCTTTACGACGGGCTTTAACAGCCCGGCTTACCCGAGTCGCCTTGCGGGGTTTATCTTGTTTAAGACGGCTTGCAATCCACTCAACCAGACGTGCAATGGCATCTTCGCGATTTTGTTCCTGCGTTCTGAATCGCTGTGCTTTAATCACCATCACACCGTCACCGGTCAACCTGCTATCGGTGCTTTCCAGCAGACGCGCCTTGACCTCTTCAGGCAAGGAAGATGCGGTAATATCAAAACGCAGGTGAATTGCACTACTTACCTTATTCACGTTTTGCCCGCCGCTGCCCTGAGCGCGAATGGCCTGTAATTCTATGTCTTGTTCTGCGAGATGCAGATGTGGAGTTACTTCTATCATATTGGTCGATTTTGCAAATTACCCCGATATAGTGCGTAAGCGCTCGCCAAATGTCAAAGCACCGCCACACTGAATCACCTGGATTGAGCCAATTTAGTTGAGGTTTTACTGCTGTCGTCTACGCTTATTGTAAGATTTTTAACGGTGCATTGACGTGACAGTTAGTCTTCGGAGCAAGCTACTGCTTGCGGTAGCGTTGGCATTAATTTTCAGCCTTACTACCCAGGCATTCATTCGCTTCAATTGGACATTACCAGCCCTGGAACACATGGCCAATAGTGCGAATAAGGCCGATCTGTTGCGTCTTGAGGAAGCATTCAGTCAGCAAATTGAAACACTGCGCAGCATTTCGTTAGACAACGCCGTATGGGATAAAATGCACCGGGCTGCCATAGACCGAAACAACGAGTGGTTTGAGGAAACTTACTTTTTGCATGAAACCTTTAGTCAGCTCAATATTAACGGCTGGTACTTTTACGCCCATGACCACCGCCTCATTGCAGGTCAAAGTATCGAGTTACCCTACAAAGTAACCTCAAATCCCATCTTTGCCACGCCCGGCCATTCCATAACCCAACACTTTTTGTTCGATGCTGTGGCAGTGAATAAAAAAGCCATGTCCCGCTGGGGCCTGGTCACCATTAATGAGCGGCCAGCCATCGTGCTGTCTCATGCCATAACCAGCGGCGATGCCTCTGGCACCATTGCCGGAACCAGTCTTATTTGGTCGTACATCAATGACAAACGCATCTCGCAACTTAGCCTGGCGTTGCAGAAACCTCTGTCACTTATCTCCGTAGTATCGGCTACTGACATTCCCGCCAATGTAGTCTCTGCGTATACTCCGTCAAGCTTACACGGAGAAGCAAATAACCGTCAGCTCGATCTGTTGTTTAACGACTATCTGGGCCGCCCCTTTTTTATATTGCGCTTTAACGAAACGCGCTATCCATTTGATAGCCGAGTGTTTGATCAGACTTTGCTGGTTGGCTTACTAGCCGCAACATTGATGCTGTACCTGTTTTATTTGTTTATCCGTCATCAAATTCTGGTGCCGCTTGGCAAGATGGTGGATATAGTGGCAGAAGTCATGGACACCTCGGACTTTTCAAAACGCATTGACTTAAAAGGTTATGATGCAATAGGCAGGCTGGGTAATCACATCGACAGTTTATTTGCATTAGTCAAAGACCAAAAGGCGGAATTGGTTGAGCACAATAAGCAGCTTAGAAACATGAGCTATACCGATCCACTTACCGGTATCGCCAACCGCCGTTATCTTGATCAGCATTTACAGACACTTGCCGAGAGTGATGAAACCACGCGAATGCCCCTGTCATTACTGCTAATCGACGTCGATCACTTTAAGTCTTTCAACGACAATTATGGCCATAACCAAGGGGATAAAGCCTTGGTGGATGTCGCCACTATACTTCGTCAAAACACACATGCGGCCACTGATTTTGTGTGCCGGCTGGGTGGTGAAGAGTTTGTTATTGTGTTGCGAGATACAGAGTACGACGATGCACTGGCAGTAGCTGAAAACCTGTGCGCGCAAATCGTCAGTGCCGGCATTTCGCATGTCATGTCGCCCTATCACGTACTTACGGTATCTATTGGTGTAGCAACTAAAGCACCAGGTGTATCATTGCACCAGGCAGAGCTGATAGATCAGGCCGATAAGGCGATGTACCTGGCCAAAGATGCAGGAAGAAACCGTGTTGAGGGTTATCTTTCGGATACGTAAATGTTTTTTTATGCGAAAACCCTTTTTCTTCGGGCTTTAATCCGCGACAATGACCAAAGCGGCGTAACCATGTCTGAATGACGTGGGGGTTACAGGAGTTTGTTTAGCGTGTACCGTTCACTTATTATTCTGGCGATGTCTATTGCTGTATCACTAGTGCCCTCGAGCGTACTCGCTGCCTCTCATCAACTTACTATTGTGTACGCTGCTGAGCTCCCCCTGATAAAAAACGAACCGCACGGCAGTTATGCACAGTTAGCCACGCTGTTGGAACAAACTCGCGAAACCGACTCCACTACGACCTTTCTATTTGGCGGAGGTAGCCTGGCGCCCAGTATGCTGTCGTCTTTCGACCGCGGTGCCCACATCATTGATATCCTAAATACCCTGGAGCCCGACGCCATGGCAGTGGCGAAGCGCGAATTCAGTTACTATGAAGATGAGTTTTCTTTGCGCGCCTATGAAGCGGCTTTTCCTATGGTGCTGAGTAATGCCATCGATCCGCTGACCGGGGCAAACATCGACGGCGCAGTCAGAAGAATTATCATTGAAAAGCCTGGCATCAAAGTAGGTGTTATTGCGCTAATCCATGACTCTGTTATTGAAGAATATTTGTTACAGCGACTACAGATCACTCAACCCCGCAACGCCGTGCGAGAGCAGATAGCGCTGCTCAAGGCTGAAGGGGCCGATGTCGTCGTATTGATGATTTCTGACAGGCACGACTTTGTACACGATCTGTTAGAACAAGGCAGCGTAGATGTCGTGTTGCGAACCGATCCTCACTATACCCTGTCCAGCGATAATCAACACAGCAGTGAACACCCGGGTTACGTCTTTATCACCTCACCCGGTACCTCGGCTGTTGTCACCATTAGCTGGCAGGACTCTGACACCGCAAAACAGGTCGCTGTAGACACAATAGCGCTAAATCAACTGCAAGCCGACAAAGTAGTAGACACGCAAATAAATGCATATGACGACCGAATTAGTGCGCTGCTCGGAGAAGAAATCGCCACACTGGCAACCAGCATGAATACGCAGCGTTACGATGTCAGAACCAGTGAAAATGGGTTTGGCAATTTGGTCAGCGACGCGTTGCGCAGCGCAAGTCATACCGATGTAGCACTGATAAATGGTGGCGCAATTCGAGGCGAGCGAACCTATAGCCCTGGTTACGTTCTCACCCGGGAAGATATCTCCACAGAATTACCGTTTCGCAGCCGTATCACCGTGCTACGCCTGGCTGGTCGGCATATCAAAGCCGCACTGGAAAATGGATTAAGTCAGGTAGAACAGGTCGCGGGCCGTTTTCCTCACGTCTCTGGTATTTCGATGAACGTTGATTTAAACGCCCCGGTGGGTGAGCGTGTTAAACAGGTCATGGTAAACGGACAACCGCTGGAGGAAGCCCGCATTTACAGCATGGCAACTTCTGACTTCCTGGCCGGCGGTGGCGATGGCTACGACGCATTGACACTTGGTACAGAAGTACCGTTTAGCCAGCAGGTTACGCCGCTGATTGCCGATATTGTGATCAGTGTACTGAGACGTCAACAAACCATTTCAGCCAGAAAGTCAGGCAGAATTAACTACATGCCCTCGATTGGAAGGAACGATTAATGAAAAAACAATCGCCTTTACAATCTGTCACTGCCGATAGCCATCAAAAGCGGCTTTACTCTTTAACCGGTATCATCAATATTGGTTTGGTTACTCTGATCCTGTCGATCTTTGTGCTTGCCGTTACCACCTATTCGAAGCTTAAGTCGTTTGAAGAATCGTTGATTTTGATGACCGATGAATCACTACCAACCGTCGTCCACTCTGGTGAATTGTATTCACAAATGAGTTTACTTATGAGTGTGACTGAGCGGTTGTCAGGCGCAAATTCTGATGCGATGCGCCGCATTGCCTACAATGCAATTAATCAACAACTGGCGTCTTTGGACGATGTGGCAATGGATCGCAGCGACAACGCTTATATGCTTGCACAACTGCGCTCTATTCGACGGGAACTGGCAGACTTAAATTCACTGGTAGAACAAAAACTCACGGTCAACACGCTGCTAAACACGCAGCAAGACAAATTGTTTACGCTACACAGCAATATTACGGATACGGCAACAGCGACGGTCACTAATTTGGCCAACCAACCCTGGTATCTGGCGTTTTCCAATGTTGTTGCCCGTGCATCCGAGGTGCTGACAACAGAGCAATTAAGCTTAATACGTCAGCAGCAACGAACACTCAGTGCCCTGCTCGACAAACTGGATTCGCTGTCACAGGCCCAGCGCACGAGCAAAATACAAGGCGCGTCAGCCATCAGTACGCAATTGCGCAGAATGATCCTGGATGACAAGGCCGGTCTTATTGCCCTTCGACAGTCACAGTTGAAAATTGTAGGACGGGTGCGTGGACGAGGCAATTTTGTACGTAATCTCATATCAGATTACGCCCGTTTGAATGAGTTTGAATCTCACCAGTTGAATGAGTCCGTTCTGGAACGCGCTTACGATACCTCACGGCTGGTCACACAGCAGATTCAGCATATCAGTATCATATTTGTTTTTGTGTTTCTTGCGTACGTTGCTTTCGTATTGTTTATTCACCATGCGGTTGTACGCAGACTCAAGAAACTGCGCAATCAGGTGCAACAGCGCGCAGCCGGTGACAGCCGGGAAATTAAGATGAGCGGCAAGGATGAGATGACCGAGCTAGCCCATAGTTTTGAACAGTTTGCGTCTACCATAGAAACCCAAAAAGCCACGCTGGAAGAACTGAGTCTGCGGGATGCCCTGACCGGAATTGCAAACCGCCGAGCTCTCGACGAGCGCTATCTACAGGAGATTCATGTGGCTTCGCGCCAACGCTGGCCACTTAGCGTTATGCTTTTGGATGTCGATTTCTTCAAACAATACAATGACAACTACGGGCATGGTCAGGGTGACGAATGCTTAAAACAAGTCGCGCAATTGCTGAAATCCACCCTGCCCCGTAAGACGGATTTACTGGCCCGTTACGGGGGTGAAGAATTTGCCATCCTACTTCCTGACACCGATCAGGCCGGCGCAATACGGGTAGCAGAGGCTATTTTAAATGCCTTCAAAGAAGCCCAAATCCCACATGATTTCAGTGGCGTAGCCGACCATATTACGATCAGTATTGGTATATCAGTAAGCCAGGATGTGTTGGGCGATCACACGATACCGTCGTTCGATGAAGCAGATAAATCCCTCTACACCGCAAAGCGTCAGGGGCGAAACAAGTGGGTGATGTATGACGAGAGCATCGTTTAAGCCGATGCTCTCAACAGGTATGAACTAAGGAACCGACACGCCGTGTACGGTTCGTACTTATATGCTTTACACTACTCGAATAATTCGCTGTGCAGTACTTTCACAATTTCAGTACTGTCAGATTCGTTCACCAGGAACGAAATGTTATGCGGGTTAGCACCGAAGCAAATCATTCGCAGGTTGTAATCGGAAACCGCTGCAAAGATTCGGCTCGATACGCCTTTACCCGTTTGCATGTGGTTTCCCACCACCGTCACCAAATCAAAGCCATGCTCAACCTTAACGTCACAGATGGTTTCCAGTTCGGCAATGGTTTCCCGATTCAGTCGCTGCGCAACAGAATTAGCCGGGTTATCCAGTGTAAATGACACAGAGATTTCAGAGGTCGTAACCAAATCCACGCTTAGTTTGTGTTTGGCAATGATAGCAAAGACCTGTTGCAGGAAGCCTTGCGCGTACATCATTTTCGGTGTTTTTACCGTGACCATAACCTGCTCTTTACGACGCGTAATGGCGCGGAATGACGGCTCGTGCTCGCAGTCACGAACAATCCAGGTACCGCCTTTTTCAGGCTCTTTACTGGAACCGACAAACACTTTGATGTCCTTACGCACTGCAGGCTCCATGGTTGCCGGGTGAAGCACCTTGGCACCAAAGGTCGCCATTTCAGCCGCTTCTTCAAAGCTCAGCTCTGGCAATGGGTGTGCTGCTGGCGTAATACGTGGATCGGTTGTGTATACACCGGTCACATCCGTCCAGATTTCACATACATCTGCCTCCAGGCCTTCGGCCAGCAAAGCGGCGGTAAAATCGGAGCCACCTCGTCCAAGCGTGGTAGTTCGGCCTTCTTCATCGGCACCGACGAACCCCTGTGTAACTACGATGGCATTGGCAATTTCAGGTTTTAACAGCTTTTGAGCGTTTTCTGCGATGGCGTCAATTTGCGGTGCCGCTTCACCAAATTCGCTGTCTGTGCGCAGTACTTTTCTCACGTCAAAGTTCAGTGTTTGCACATTTTGTTCAGCCAGAACGGCTGAAAACATCAGTGAAGACATGCGCTCACCCATCGACAGCAACTGGTCTTTTAAGTCGTTGCGGTGCAGGATTTCTTCATGGCTTGCCAAACTGCGCAATTCATCAAGCAGCTCGTTTAATTTAGGCTCAATGTTCGCTTTGTCTTTCAGGGCATTTAAGATAGCCAGTTCAATATCAATAATCGACTGAACGGTGTCATTGATTTGTTCCTGGGTCATCGGGGTGTGGGCCAGACTAACCAGATAATTTGTTACGCCAGCCGCGGCACTGACAACAACAATACGGGTTGCAGGGTTACCCGCAACAATTTTGGCACAATTTTGCATGGCCGCATAATTGGCCACACTGGTGCCGCCAAATTTTGCAATGGTTAACGCGTTGCTCACGGTGTTCTCCGTTATTACGCTGAGAGTTCTCAGTTTAAGGATTGACAACCAGTTGGTCACCAACACGTATCTCGTGCTGTGCAAACCAACCTTGGTTCATTTCTAGCGCATACTTCACCACGCCTGATGCACCAACCGACGTAAGATCGTGTGGGTGCAGCGCTTTGATATCAGTGATCACGCCGTTTCTGTCGATAAATGCCACATCCAGTGGTATGAAAGTATTCTTCATCCACATGCTTGCTTGTTTTTCTGGTTCAAATCGAAATAGCATCCCGCAATCCTCGCACAAAGATTTGCGAAACATCAAGCCTCTGGCCCGCTGCTCAAATTGCTGTGCATATTCAAGTTCAAGCTTTATATCATTAATTTGTATTCGCACCGAATCAAATTCGACATCAGATGATGCCTGAGCCGAAAGCCACACCAGCGCGCTAAACAGCACACTTAATATCAGGCCAGTTTGTAGTCGGTTGCGAGTACGCATGATGATTCCTTGTTGTTTAAGCATAAAAAAAGCCGGGCCCTTACGGTGCCCGGCTTGCTAGTTTATATGCTAACTCAGGCAACATTCAACGTTGGAATGATCTTAGCCTTCGCATCTTCTTCCGCTTTCTTGAAGCTGTCCATCTTGTCGAAGTTCAGGTAGCGGTATACATCGGCTGCCATTGAGTCGATCTTACCTGCATATTCCATGTACTCCTCAGCCGTTGGCAAACGTCCAACGATTGCACCAACTGCTGCAAGTTCTGCAGAAGTCAGATATACGTTAGCACCATCACCTAAACGGTTAGGGAAGTTACGGGTGGAAGTAGACAGTACCGTAGCACCGGCTTCCACACGCGCCTGGTTACCCATACACAGTGAACAGCCAGGCATTTCAGTACGCACACCCACACGACCGTAGATGTTGTAGTAACCTTCTTCCATCAACTGGGCTTTATCCATCTTAGTTGGAGGAGAAATCCACAGACGGGTTGGCAGCGTCTTGCCGTAATTATCAAGCAGTTTACCTGCTGCACGGAAGTGACCAATGTTAGTCATACAAGAACCAATGAAGACTTCGTCTACTTTGTCACCTGCCACGTCAGACAGCGTTTTCGCGTCGTCTGGATCGTTCGGACAGCACACAATTGGCTCTTTGATTTCTGACAAGTCAATTTCAATGACTTCTGCGTATTCAGCATCGGCATCAGCACGCATCAGTGTTGGGTTAGCCAGCCACTCTTCCATCTTACGTGCACGACGCTCAAGGGTACGAGGATCGCCGTAACCTTCGTTGATCATCCAGCGCAACATCGTGATGTTAGAACGCAGGTACTCGGCAATAGATTCTTCAGACAGATTGATGGTACAACCCGCTGCAGAACGCTCTGCAGACGCATCAGACAGTTCGAACGCTTGCTCAACCGTTAAGTCTTCCAGACCTTCGATCTCAAGGATACGACCAGAGAAGGCGTTGATCTTACCTTTCTTCTCAACCGTCAGCAGGCCTTGCTTGATACCGTACAGCGGAATCGCGTGTACCAGGTCACGCAGGGTGATACCAGGCTGACGCTCGCCTTTAAAGCGAACCAGAATTGACTCAGGCATATCCAGTGGCATTACGCCAGTCGCGGCAGCAAACGCAACCAGACCAGAACCGGCCGGGAATGAAATACCCAGAGGGAAACGAGTGTGAGAGTCACCACCGGTACCTACGGTGTCAGGCAACAACATACGGTTCAACCAGCTGTGGATGATACCGTCACCAGGACGCAGTGAAACACCGCCGCGGTTCATGATGAAGTCTGGCAGCGTGTGCTGAGTATCGATATCAACCGGCTTAGGATACGCCGCAGTGTGACAGAAAGACTGCAT
>NZ_CFIDRX010000018.1:0-38213 GCF_984433645.1 Marisediminitalea sp. | reverse complement strand
TACGTAACGGTATGGAATGTGGTATCGGCGTTAAGAACTACAACGATGTTAAAGTCGGCGACCAGATTGAGGTCTTCGAGATCATCGAGGTTCAACGTCAGATTTAACCAACAGGTTAAACGAAAAGTTAACGGCGGGGGCTATGATGCCCCCGCTTTTGTCTGTGAATTTCGGGCGATGCGACGCGTGGCCTGATAGTAATTAGGAGAGTAACCATGGCTCGGGAATTTTCTCGAACTGACAGGGTTGCCCAGCAAATCCACAAAGAAGTGGCCAGTTTGCTGCAAAACGAATACAAGCACCGTATTGGCAACATGCCGTTTATCACGGTTTCCGGTGTTGAAGTGTCTCGGGACTTGGCGCACGCCAAAGTTTTTATTACGTTTTACGAGAACGATGAGGAAGTGGTGAAAAGCCACATGAAGCTGCTTATCGAGAATATTGCGTTCTTGCGTGGCTTACTGGCCAAGCGTATTCGCATGCGTTCAGTTCCTCATCTGCACTTCTTTGAAGATAAGTCGATCACCGAAGGGATGCGTATCTCAAATCTGGTCAGTGAAACCATTGCGCGCGATAAAGCGCGTCAAACTAACACTGACGAAGACCAGGACGATCAGCAGGACTAAGCAATATGGCCAGAAAACGCAAAGGCCGTGCAGTTAACGGCATTGTGTTGCTCGACAAACCGTTAGGCGGCTCATCGAATCAGTTGTTGCAAAAGGTCCGTTGGTTGTTTCAGGCGCAGAAAGCGGGGCATACCGGGGCACTTGATCCACTGGCAACCGGTATGCTGCCAATCTGTTTGGGAGAGGCGACAAAGTTTTCTCAGTTTTTGCTGGATGCCGACAAAGAGTACGAAGTCACCGCTAGACTGGGTATCCGTACTACGACGTCTGATGCCGACGGTGACGTTGTGGAAGAGCGTCCGGTAACGGTAAGCGAAGACGAGGTTCGTCAGGCTTGCGAGTCCTTTATTGGCCACAGCAAGCAGATCCCCTCCATGTTTTCTGCGTTGAAATACCAGGGAAAACCGCTTTATACCTATGCCAGACAGGGTATTGAAGTACCGCGGGAAGCCCGGGACATCACGATTTTTGCTCTGACGATTAATCGTATTACGTTGCCTGAAGTAGATATGACCGTACATTGCAGCAAAGGGACTTACATTCGTTCACTCGTTGATGACATTGGCCAACAACTGGGCTGCGGTGCCTATGTAACCCGGTTGCACAGAACCAAAGTCGCCGATTACCCCACCGACAGAATGGTGCCTGTTGAATCAATGGAAGCCATGGTGTCAGAAGATGTCGCCACGCGGGAATTCGATCAAATCGACTCACTGCTATTACCCATGGATACGGCTGTAAAATCGCTTCCGGCGATTCATATTGATGAAGTGCAGACGCATCGCCTGCAACATGGTCAAAGCGTCAGCGGTGAAACAGAGTCGGCACTTGAAGCCGGACAGTTTTATCGTATCTACGGTATTATCGACGCGGAAACGGCTTTTCTTGGGGTGGGTGAAGCAATATTGAACCCCAAAGATCAGAAAGCCGGTGAAGGCAAACTCTATGTCTCACCACGTCGAACGGTAGTCTATGCACCGCAGTAGGCGGATTATTTAGTGCAAACACTTGCGCCATACTCTACGCCGAGTATAATACGCGCTCATTTCGCCAGACTGAATTAGTGATTGGTCTGGCATTTACTAGGAGAAATGTATGTCACTAACTAAAGAAGAAACAGCAAGCATTGTTGCTGAATACGGTGTTAAAGAAGGTGATACTGGTTCACCTGAAGTACAAGTAGCTTTGTTGACGCACAACATCAACAAACTGCAAGGTCACTTCTCTTCTAACAAGAAAGATCACCACTCACGCCGCGGTCTGCTGCGCATGGTTAGTCAGCGTCGTAAGCTGCTTGACTACCTGAAAGGCAAGAACGCTCAGCGTTACCTGGACCTGATCAAGCGTCTTGGCCTGCGTCGTTAATTCGCAGCTAAGTCGAAAAAAAGCGCCTTTTACGGCGCTTTTTTTGTGCCCGAAATAAAATAGTTCTGTCCCCGGTCTTCTATCTGTACGCACAGAATTGTTGCTTTTTTTACGCTTTTCCCGGCATTGTCCTGAAAAGACGTACCGTTCTGTGAAATTCGATAAACACAATGGCGGGAGTTAACCGCGCTGGCGCGCGGCAAATATGGGCAGGTATGCGAGTTTCTATAAGTGTGAAAGTAATGCTGGGGTATCTGGTTATTCTCAGCGGGTTATTTATCTCCGGTATCTTTATTCATCAGGCGTTGTCTTCGATTTCGCAGCAAAAAAGCGTGTTTACCGACAATGCGCTGCCAGCCATGCGCACAATTCAGTCGTTGCAACAAGATCTGGCTACAATGCACACACTCGGCTTTGCGCTTTATGGCTATACCATAGAATTGCCAGACTACGAGCAACAGCAGTCCGAACTCCAGGTGACGGTAGCTGAGCGTTTGCGACAACTGTCTTCGCAATACCATGTTGAAACCACTTCTTTGATTGAGCAGGCTGAGCAATTTTTAGTTGCGCAAACGGCGCTGCAAGCTGAATTGTCTGAATCTAACATTGACTGGGATAAAGCCAGGTTTTTATTAACCGATATCGATGCGATAAAGCTCGACTTGTTCACGGAGTTAAATACGCTGTTAAGTAACGCAAGCTTGCAGGCCAGCAAAGCTTCAGCAGGTGTCGATAAATCGATTTTTACCCTGTCTGTCGTAAGCTTGATTGCCGGTGCACTGGTATTTAGCGTTTCCATTCTTGCTGTCATTTATGCACACAAGACTTTGGTTAGGCCGCTCAAGTCTCTCTCCCGCGCGCTGCACTCTGTTGTTAGTCAGAAAAACCTGAACACGGTACTACCTCAGCCAGCCAATGATGAGATAGGCGAAGTAATAGTGCACGTGGAAGAAATGATGACGGTGCTCAAGGCAGACAATGTGCAGTTAAACGAGGTGGTGCGTGACATTGTCGAATCAACCGCACAATTGCAAACCTCGGCAGGGGCAACCGATCAACAGGCAAGCAGCTTTAAACGGCTGGCAGAATCAATGGCTGAACATATCGATAGTCTTGTTGCCCGGGCCTTACAGGCGAGTGAAGATGCCGACAGTGTGTCTGCAGCAGCACTACAGAGCGCTGAATTGGTAAAACAAGGTGAGCAGGATGTCGCCCTTACCGCAGAACACATCGTTAAGCTTAAAGCCGATATACAGGCGTCTTCGGCGTTACTTGCCTCACTACACAACGCAGGGGAACAAGTTGGCTCCGTGTTAAGGGTTATCAGTGAGATTGCTGAACAAACCAATTTACTGGCGCTGAATGCGGCTATTGAGGCGGCTCGGGCAGGCCAACATGGCAGAGGGTTTGCTGTTGTCGCCGACGAGGTGCGAACACTGGCTTCACGCACCCAGTCTTCGACACTGCAAATAAACCACATTCTGGAGAAGATCGTCGGTGCCATTCAGCAAACCGTTGATAGCATGAATAACAATCAGTTTTTTGCCGAGCAGGCCTTTGTGCAAGCCAATCAAACGGTTGATTCGCTGGCGAAATGCCAGCAAAGCGTACTGGCACTGAGTACTGACAATCAACAACTGGCTGTTGCTACTCAACAAGCGGGTCAAGCAACGGGGACTATGCAAACAGAAGTTTCGTCCATCCTTGCGTCGGCCAATGCGCTGTTGAAGCTGAGTGACGAAACACGCCAGCAGGCACAGACCTTTGTGCAAATGAACGACATACTCGCTAAGCGTGCCAGCGCGTTCAAGGTGTAATGCTGTTGTCTTAGAATGTAGCCGTCAGATCGCAGGTTTCGCGTTTACCCAGTGCGTCGGCATGGGCATCTAACCAGTGATCTGCCGTTTGTTCTCCGGCTTCTCTTAAGCAATCTAGAAAACCCTTGCGGTTGTTGTATTTAGTCGCTGCGTCGAGTTCGCCTAGGACCTCGGTATTGGTTATTAAATGCAATCGCAACGCGTTGATTTGCTTTTCCAGTTTACCTAACAACCACTTTTTACCTTTAAGCATGGTGCGAATGCGCGCAAGGGTATTCATCTCGCGCATAAAGTTGCTGTGAAAGCCAATTTCGGTTACGCGATCACTGATATCCTGGGCGCTGGTAGGCAATTCGTCCCGAATCAAGGGCTGAAGCAGTACAATCAGAATGTCCTTTGCTTTACATTCGTGAATTAACGGATAGATGGCAGGGTTGCCGGCAAAACCGCCATCCCAATAGTGTTTGCCCGACACTTCTACCGCTTTATGGATACTCGGTAAGCACGCTGAAGCAAGCAGGTGAGCACTGGTTAATTCATCGGCGTTAAACAAGGCCAGTTTGCCGGTACTGACTTCAGTGGCGGAAATGTACAAGGAAAACGGACTATCGCGCTGCAATTTTTTAAAATCGACATTGGCTTCTACTATGTCACGCAGGGGATTCACGTCCAGTAGATTAATGTTGTAGGGGGAGAGCATCTGAAAAGCATTCAGCCACCATTGAGTCACTGATTGCGTAATTTCCTCCGGGATTGCAAAGTCTATGTTCTGGCTGGCAACGGCGTACCAGAAATCAGCCAATTGCTGCTTAGCGCCTTGTTGTTTACCTTTTCGCCATCCTTCGGCAAGCATAACGGCATTCATGGCCCCGGCACTCGCACCACTTAACCCTTCAAATGTCAGCCATTTTTCTTCCAGCAGCCGGTTTAAGACGCCCCAGGTGAATGCGCCGTGCGCCCCACCTCCTTGCAAAGCCAATGATATTGTTACCTTTCGCATAACCATTCCTTTTATGACTAACAGTAACGTCGCTGGCTCACAGTGACCAACGGTTGCACAGTTATGCTGCGATGCAGCATTTGAATGGTATCTTACGACAAATTGGCGTGAAAAGATTGCCTGTGATGAAAAAATATACAAAAAAGCCTGCGGATCTGCAGGCTTTTGGGGTTCGGTTTAGTCTTCGCGAAGCTTACTGAGGAGGTGTACCACCTGCAGCAGGACTGCTTCCACCCGATACCACTTTGGTGGCCAGGTTTCGCAATTCGTTTTCCAATGTCGAAATACGGCTGGATAGCGCATTGTTACGCTGTTCCAGCAGTGCCAGCTTGTCGCTGAGGTTTTTCACGTTTTGTTTTTGTGACGTACTGCCCGCAGCGACCTGTTCCATTTGTACATTAAGCGCCAGCATTTCATCCGATACGGTATTAAGGCTGGTAGACAGTGCAGCGAGTTGTGTTTTTTGGCTGTCCAGGTTACGAGAAACCTGACCTACCGACTCCTGTAGCTGCTTCTTATCTGCATTTGTACGATCCGACAGGTCAGCAATTTCTTTTTGGTTACGACGCCAAGCGGAAGCCCAGAGTTTATCCATCTGCTCCCACAGTTCGCTGCTTTTGTTTGACAGTTCAGTGACTTTGACTTGCAGCGCTACGGTAGACTCACCAATTTCCTCACCCGTTGCCGACAGTTTGTTTTCGAGTTGCTGGATACGCTGTTCAGCACCCGAAAGCAACGCTTGTTGTTGTGTTGTCAGGTGGTATAAGTAGCCGGCTGCACCACAACTTGCCAATCCGAATAGCAAAGCAAAAACGGCAAGTCCTTTACCGCCACCTGAAGATGAAGGCGTGGGTTCGCTGGGAGTCCCGGGACTTACCGAACGGTGAACCGGGTTGCTTTTAGCTTGAAAATTACGGCGATCTTCTTCATCTAATCGAATGGTAGGAAAGTCATCATTCCGCGAGTTATTGGCCATATTCCCTCTAATGACAAATTTAGCGCATGGTGCAGTTAATAATACTGCTACTGATGTTATCGTTATTTAACCAGCAATACCAACATTCCACGGCATTTTTAGGTGCAATCGCCGTTGAATCGTCCAACTGGCCGCTTACTTCCACGAAATTTCAGGGTAAGTGGGGAATGCGCCAGGCGGTTCAGGTTGTTGGTGTAAGTCAATCAGGTCGTTTTGCAGTTTAACTCTGAATGCCTTAACTTCACGCCATTTTGCATTCAGCGTCGGTGTAGCCTGGCCTTCGTCTTCCTGCTTTAACAACACACCCAAGTGTTGGTAGTGCGCGTAGAGTACGTTTGCCTGCTGCGTTTCAAATTCAATCAATGATGGCGGGATTTCACTGTGTGTTTCGCCAATTGCTGAGCCGGCTACAATTGAATCTAAGTATTCGGCTAACGTCGCTGCTGATTCATTGTGTGCTGATTGCCAGGTAACCAGTGATGCCCGGTTTAATACCGTTTTACTCTCTGGATCAATTGCCAACACGGTCGGTGTGGCAAAATACGCAGGGTAGTTAAACTGCCCTAATAGGGCTGATTTGTTTTCCAGATAGCCGACGTTTACCGGCAATACCTGATAATGACTAGCCGCTTGTTTCACCTCTGGTGAGTCGAAATAACCGGCCAGTGCCCGTGAGTCGTGACACCAGTTTGCCCCTAGAATCAACAACAAGGGCTTGCCTTTCATTTGGGCCTGGTTCAAGGCTTCTTCAAGTCGTTGGGTTTGTGAGCCGGGCGACAAGGATGGGTAAAAACTGCTGTTGCCAGCCGAAAAGGCTGGCGAACTCAGAAAGCACGCCAGTACTGTACACAGCAGAGCGAATACAGAGCAACGCTTTGATTTGTGCATCATTCGTCTTCACCACCAATCCATTCAACCCGATACAGGTCGCGACGACGATCCAGATAGTTACGCACAGATCCTTCGTTTTGCAGGCGCGTAAGTTTGTCGAGGTCCAAATCAACGATCAGCGTCATCTCGGTATTGGGCGTGGTTTCTGACACGATGGCATCGTGCGGGAAGGCAAAATCTGACGGTGAGAACACAGCGGTCTGGCCGTACTGAATATCGACGTTGTCTACTTTGGGCAGGTTGCCCACGCTTCCTGCAATGGCAACGTAACATTCGTTCTCGATTGCGCGAGCCTGCGCACAGCGACGCACGCGCAGATAGCCGTTTTTGGTATCGGTCCAGAATGGAACAAACAGAATTTGCATTTCCTGTTCAGACAGCAATCGCGCTAACTCCGGGAATTCAACATCGTAACAAATCAGAATGCCGATTTTGCCGAAATCCGTGTCGAAACAACGCAGGTGATTCCCGCCTTTCATGATCCAGTCTTTCTTCTCATGTGGGGTAGGGTGGAGTTTATACTGGCTCTCAATGGTGCCGTCACGTTTGCACAGGTAACTGACGTTGTACAATTCGCTTTCTTCCGTTACCGGCATGGAACCTGCGATAATGTTTATATTGTAAGACACCGCCAGTCGCGATGTTGCAGTCAGGATTTCCTCGGTGTATTCCGCCAGGTGCCAGATAGCATCGATAGACGAGTCTGACGGGCTTAGCCCCATCAACGGCGCATTAAAGAATTCCGGGAACAACGCTATATCACAGCCGTAATCAGACAGGGCATCAACAAAGTACTCTACTTGTTGGATCAGCTCTTCCACGTTTTCGAAATAGCGCATTTGCCATTGTACACAACCAATTCGCGCACTCGACTTTTTACCGCCGATCAGGTTTGGGTTACCGGGTTCATAGTAAATGTTGTGCCATTGCAATAATGTGGCATAGCCTTTCGACGCCTTGTCTTCCGGCAAATACGCTTGCATAACCTGCTTAACTTCAAAGCCGTTGGACAGCTGAAAAGTAAGAATAGGGTCGAAAATGTCCTTGGATTTGACTTGCTCGATGTACTCGTAGGGCGACATTTCACCAGCGTGCTTAGCGTAGTTGGGTATACGGCCGCCCGCCATAATGGATTTCAGGTTCAGGTTGCGGCACAGCTCCTTGCGCGCTTCATAAAGCCGACGCCCCAGACGCAGCCCTCGGTATTCAGGCGATACAATAACCTCAACACCATACAGCACATCGCCGTTTGGATCGTGGGTAGTCAGGTAGGCGTCACCGGTAATTTCATCGTAGGAATGTTTGTCACCGAACTGGTCGTAATCCACGATAACGGATATGGCAAAAGCCACTACTGTACCTTTGTCTTCTATACAAATCTGGCCTTCAGGAAACGTATTTACCTGTGCTTTGAAGTTTTTATACGGCCATGCACCGCCCACATGACGATAAACGTCGTCCATCAGCGCCTTAACGTCCTGGTAATCCTCCAGCGTCAGGTTGCGTAGTTCAAAATGATGTTCGGTATCTTCAATACTGTTTTCTGCACTCATCGTGTCGACGATCCTTATTACCGCTAATCTGGCTATCAACATAGCATGAAGGTGTCGTGAGCTCTACCGTTAAGCGGCCTGACACCGATAGAAAAAATTCTCGCTTTGAGCTTAAAAAAAGCTTGAGTTGCGGAGATTTTGAACATATAAAGCGCGCACAAATTAATTGGATGTTTACACGTGGAAATTCAGGCTGATTTACATCACTTAACTACCGCTGCGATCGACCAGACCGCTGTGTTTTCAGGCATAGCGGAAGACTTAAGTACCAAAGGCTTTAGTATTCAGCACGGGGTGTTATCTCCGGCTTTGTTAGACGCGCTGGTCGCGCAAGCCCAGCAGTTACATCATTATGATCCGGCTGGTATTGGCCGCGAACAGCAGTTTCAGCAAAATCAGTTTGTGCGTACCGATGAGATCAGTTGGATAGATGGTAAATTGCCGGCCACAGCAGAATGGCTAGCCTGGAGTAATAGTCTGAAAACGTATCTCAATCGGCGGCTGTTTCTGGGCTTGTTTTCCTTTGAAAGTCACTTTGCGCACTACCCGCCAGGCAGCTTTTATAAAAAGCATTACGATGCCTTTCGCGGTGAAGCCAACCGTGTGTTATCTGTTGTCCTGTACCTGAATTCTCAGTGGGGGCCAGACGATGGCGGCGAGTTGGTGATTTACCCGGAAGAACATGCAGACGACACCGTGGTTGTAACGCCTTTAATGGGGACAATTGCGATATTTTTGAGCGAAGAGTTTCCCCATGAAGTGTTGCCCGCAACACGAGACCGTTTTTCAATTGCGGGCTGGTTCAGGGTGAACAACAGCACGGCGCAACGCGTAGACCCACCCAAGTAACGGCCTGTCTGCCTTTATACCGTGAGGCGGTTAAAAGCGCAGCTATGCTAATTTCTGCCAATCAGAGTATGGCAGTTTTATGAAAATCGGGATAACATCTAAATTAAATGGGTAAACGAAACGTTTACCCGGCGTATTTTCAGCTGAGTATTGGATTTAGCTGGAACGACCAACTCGACAGGGAACGCAACAGGAGTTAAGTGGCAACCTTCATGGAAAAAATCCCATTACCCAAAAGCATCGACGAATTAAAAGTGCTGGTTGTAGACAACCAGGGCCTGATACATGACTTAGTTAATTCCGCTTTAACCGATCTGGGTGTGAAGAAGGTAAGCAGTGCGCAAAATGCCTACCATGCAGTGCGACTGTGTCAGGATGATGTCTTCGATGTTGTTTTACTGGCGTTTAATGTCAGTAACGACAAAGACGGGTTCCATTTGTTCGAAGAACTGAAACACCATCAGTACATCTCAGACAAAACCACGGTTATTTTCCTCAGTGCAGAAACCAACATGGAGTTGGTAAACTGTATTATCGAGTTACAGCCCGATGATTTTTGGGTGAAACCGCTAGCCAGACAGCGCATCCAGCATCGCTTCCGCTACTTAGTCGATATTCGTCGCAAGCTCAATAAACTCATGCACAGTATGGATAACGGCGATTATGCGGCCGCTATTTATCATGCTGAACGCGGGTTGCGTGACAGCAGCGTGGTGGAATACCACCCCAGACTTAAGCGCATGATTGGCGATTGCCTGATTCAATTACGCGATTATATTAGCGCGGAAAAGTACTTTTCCGATTTGAAAGCCGAATACGACCACGCCTGGGTTCATATTGGACTGGCTAAATCCTTGTTCAGACAAGACAAAATTGAAGAAGCTGAGCTGCTAATCGAAGACTTATTGCAGCGCAATGACACAAAGTTCCTGACTTACGACCTGCTGGCGCAATACTATATCGGCAAGGAACAGTTTGACGTCGCGTATGAGCAAGTAAAAGCAGCCAGTAAACTCGCACCGCGTAATATTGAGCGCAATAAAAAACTGTGGGATTTGGCGCGGTTGAATCGTGACAAATACGGACAGTTGGAAGCCGTACAGAATATGGCGAAGTACGCCAAGAATTCCATTCATGATTCGCCTGATCTTACTCTGAATGTGGTTCGCACTATGGTGGACCTGGCGGCGTCGGTGTCCGGGCAGGAGTCCGAAAAGCTGCAGCGCAGTTTGCAAAAAGAACTCGATGAATTAAGTCGTCAGGCCGCTACCAGTCAGGCGTTGTCTAATCAGTTAGTGGTGGTAAAAACACGTCTGTGTTGTTTACAACAGCAAAAGCGTGAGGCAGAAAAGTTACTCAAAGAACAACTTGATACCAGCGTGAATATGAACCTGGAAGACAATCTGGATCTCATGAAAGCGTATCACGAGTTGGGCATGAAAGAAGATTGCCTGAGTATACTGGATAAGCTCCGCTCACAGCTTGCAGGCGATACTCTGGCAAGCCAGGTTGTTGATGAGTACCTGAAACGCGAAGAGATTGAGCGACGGGAAATCAAGTTCACCACCAAAGAACTGAAAGACATGGCGGCGGTTAATTATCGCGAAAATCGTATGTTGCCTGCTTACAACAATCTGTGTCAGGCCATGACACTGTCGCCTCACGACAAGTCAATAGCCCTCAGTCTGTTAAAAGTGCTTGTGCAACTTAACAAAAAAGATCCACTGTCAGATGCTCAATATGAGGTAGCATCCAATGCGTCTCGTTTATTACACAGCGGAAAACTGATTGATGCACAGCGTCAAAAGCGGGATGAATATTTAACGGCATTGGGTATTAACGAAGTACAGCTGTCTGCTATGCCTTAACACACTGCGGCTCGCATTTCGGGACACCCATTTTCGGAAAGTGAGCCTTGTGCTCTTATTGATTAAATTCTGCACTTATCTTCTTTTTAATAGTTTTTTCTGAATCAACCTTTCAACAAATCCAATTATAAATTCTCCTTTGCAAGGGCTATTCTTGTCCCAAGTCAAACGTTACTGACTTCAAGGCATCCGATAACCTTGAATTTTCGTATCGAACCTACAAGTCAATAGCAGTGACTTTGCACTGTAACAAAGCAGTGCTATTGATTCAGTAAATTGAAATGTAACAACCCTAACTTTTGGAGAAAGTAAATGGCTTTAATCAACACACAAATCAAACCGTTCAAAGCGCAAGCATTCAAAGACGGCGAGTTCGTAGAAGTAAGCAGTGAAGACATCAAGGGAAAGTGGGCGGTATTTGTATTTTATCCTGCAGACTTTACTTTCGTATGTCCTACTGAGCTGGGCGACGTTGCAGACAAATATGAAGAGCTTCAGGCGCGCGGCGTAGAGGTATTCTCAGTATCTACTGACACTCATTTCACTCACGCTGCATGGCACGAAGCGTCAGAAACTATCGGTAAAATCAAGTTTGCAATGATCGGCGACCCAACAGGCGTTATCACTCGCAACTTCGATTGTATGCGTGAAGATATGGGTCTGGCTGACCGTGGTACTTTCGTTGTTGACCCGGATGGTGTTATCCAGGCAATGGAAATCACTGCTGAAGGTATCGGCCGTGACGCGGACGACCTGGTTCGCAAAGTTAAAGCAGCTCAGTACGTTGCTTCTCACCCAGGTGAAGTATGTCCTGCTAAGTGGAAAGAAGGCGAAGCAACACTTGCTCCTTCATTAGACTTAGTTGGCAAAATCTAAGACAGACCAACTACCAACTAGTTAGTCCGTGCGGGCTCAATGCCCGCACATTCCAAGTTTCCAGTTAAGGCAGAAGTTATTATGTTAACGCAAGATATTTTAAATGCATTGAAAGGTTATGCTGCGAACATGCAGAAAACCGTCACCTTTGTGCTACAGACAGGTGAGCACAGCAAGCGTGAAGAGCTGAAGAAGTTTCTGTCTGACGTGGCAGGAATCAGCGACAAGATCCAGTTGGAAGAACGAGATACAAATGGCGTTTTACGCAGCTCTGTTAGCTTCTTACTGGAAGCTGATGGTGAAGATACCGGTATTCGTTTTTCCGGGATCCCAGGCGGACATGAGTTTAACTCATTCGTTCTGGCTATGCTGCACGCGTCAGGCACACCGCTGAAAGTAGACGATAGCGTACAAGGCATCGTAAAAGGTGTGAAAGAAGAACTGAATTTTGAAGTATTTATCAGCCTGAGTTGTCACAACTGTCCGGACGTTGTCCAGGCGTTGAACCAATTCGCGTTGTTAAATCCGAATATCACCAGCGAAATGATCGACGGCGGCTTATACCAGTCATTGGTTAGCGAACGTGATATTCAGGGCGTACCCAGCGTATACCTGAACGGTGAATTATTTGCCAACGGTAAAGTGGACGCCTCAACCCTAATCGACAAGTTGTTAGAGCGCGACCCGTCGTTGAAACAGGCCAATGCTGGTCAGTCATTACCGCTGCAGGACGTTACCGTGATTGGTGGTGGCCCGGCAGGCGTAAGTTCAGCGATTTACAGTGCGCGTAAAGGGTTAAAAGTGACTGTGATTGCCGATCGATTCGGTGGTCAGGTAAAAGACACGATGGGTATTGAAAACCTGATTTCAGTACCAAAAACCACGGGCCCGGAGCTGGTGGGTAACCTTGCCGAACACATGAAAGATTACGACATCACGTTAAAAGAACACGTGCGTGTTGAATCTATCGAGAAGGGCAACATTAAAACACTGACTCTGTCATCTGGCGAGCAGATTAAAACCAAGACCATTATTGTGGCTACGGGTGCACGCTGGAGAGAACTGGGTGTGCCGGGTGAGAAAGAAAACATTGGTAATGGTGTTGCGTATTGTCCGCACTGTGACGGCCCGTTCTTTAAAGGTAAGGATGTTGCGGTAATTGGTGGCGGAAACTCTGGTATTGAGGCAGCACTGGACCTGGCGGGTATTGTTAAGTCGGTAACCGTGTTCGAATTTATGCCAACGCTGAAGGCAGACCAGGTGTTAATCAACCAGGCCGAAAAGCGTGAAAATGTCACTATCATTAAGAACGCGGCAACCAAGCAAATTGTTGCAGATAACGGCAAAGTGACAGCAATCGAGTATCAGGACAGAGCGACTGATGAAGTTCACTCATTACCGTTAGCCGGTGTGTTTGTTCAAATTGGATTGGTACCAAACAGCCAGTTCATGAAAGGTGTTGTTGAGTTGACTCAGCACGGTGAAATTGTGGTAGACAACAAATGTAAGACGTCTGAACCAGGTATTTTCGCCGCAGGTGATGTAACGACTGTCCCTTACAAGCAGATTGTTATTTCCATGGGCGAGGGTGCAAAAGCGTCGCTGTCAGCCTTCGAATACTTGCTGGCCCACGAAGTGGAAGACGAAGCTGAAAGCCAGGCGGCATAAGCCTCGTTAAAAACAGCGAATTATTATAATCCTTGAAAACCCGGCGCAAGCCGGGTTTTTTATGTTCAGGCTATTGCTTTTCTCAGCAAAACCTCCATATTGCACAAAGAATAACGCGTGAACTTACTCAAAACGACAATGCAAACCACTTCTGTACACACCGCTACTACCGCACGTCGAGACAACTCGATGTGGGTATGGTTATGGTGTCTGGTTGTGTTTGCAGGGTTGAGTGGTGTATCTCACTCGGCATCTTATACAACGGATTCGGCGTTAGTCTCAGGAGAGCAACCTGCAGCGGTTGCAGGTCAAAGAGATAACGGGTTATTCCCTCGTGAGCTCACGCAGCTCATCAGAAATCAACAATCGGCCAGTGAGCCGGACCAAGGCTTTGCGCCAAAATACCCAGGACAACAAACGATTCATTGGCAGTATGCCGGCTTGGTGTCAGCGTCGTTCGTTGTTGTTAATTCACCGTCCCCGTCTTTATTCACACAACCGCCCTCGCGCGCGCCTCCCATTTGTTAATCAACTAACCATTTTTTCTGTTGGCATTGCCAACCACAATTTGTTTGATTAACAAGGATTTTCCATGAAAGTTTTTCACCCACGGGGCGTGATATACGTGCTCGTTATTCTCATTGGTTTACTCAGTGCAATGCCAAATATGTTACCTGCCACCGCGTTGCAGCGCTTACCGGATTGGCTGGCTTCTAATCAATTGTCACTGGGGCTTGATTTACAAGGTGGCTCACACTTATTACTTGGTGCCGATACCCGCCCGCTTATTGAAAAAACACTGAAAGATACTAAAGAGACGTTCTTGCATGCCCTTCGTGACAAAGGCATTCGCTATCAATCTCAGCCATTGAACGCTGGTTCCTTTTCAGTCACATTAACTGGTTCGAACGCTGACGCAGACAAAGCCAGCGAGGTAGCCGCTAGTCTGGCTCGGGGGAGCACTGGTGAGAAGCAGTTTGATGTAACTCGTGATCAGCAACACATTACGTTTACCATCACTGAGGAATACAAAGCGAGCCTGGCTAGCGACGCCATTGAACAAAGCCTCGAGGTGGTACGTCGTCGCCTTAACGAGTCTGGGTTAGTTGAGCCCAGTATCACCAGACAAGGCAATGATGGCGTGTTAGTACAAATGCCGGGTGTGTCGGATCCGTCTAGAATCCGCGATTTGTTAGGTACAACTGCGCAAATGCGATTTCATTGGGTGACAGACAATGCGTCTTCAGCCAACACTATTGTGTTGCCTAATGCAGAGGGCAACCAGCAGTACAGGCTACAGAAACAAGTCGCGATGGACGGGGAGCATATAAAAGACGCGCAGCTGGGCTTTGATCCCAACACCAGTGAACCTGTTGTCACCTTTAAACTGGATAACACAGGTAGCCGAATTTTTGCTGAGATGACTAAAAGTCATATTGGTGTGCCGTTGGCTATTGTACTGGATAATAAAGTACTGACTGCGCCGGTGATACGCTCAGTTATTGCTGCCGGGGCGGGGGAAATCAGCGGCAATTTTACGCCCTCGGAAGCGAAAGACCTGGCCTTGTTGCTACGCGCAGGCGCATTGCCAGTGCCACTTGATGTCATGGAAGAACGCACGGTAGGCCCAGATTTAGGCTCTGATGCTATTGAAATGGGCGTGACTACCGGCCTGATCGGTGCGGCACTGGTGTTTGCATTTATGATAACACTTTACCGGCGCTGGGGATTGATTGCCTGTACCAGTCTGGCAATAAACATCGGGCTTATTATTGGGTTACTCAGTGTGTTTGGTGCCACTCTCACGCTGCCTGGCATTGCCGGGATTATTCTGACCATTGGTATGGCCGTTGATGCCAATATTCTCATCAACGAGCGAATAAAAGAGGAGTCTGCGAAAGGGAAGGCTGCGGGTCTCGCTATTCCGGCGGGTTTTGACAAAGCTTACGCGACGATACTCGACTCCAGCTTTACCACATTGATAGCGGTAAGTTTGTTGTTTATGTTCGGCAGCGGGCCGGTAAAAGGTTTCGCGATTACGATTGGTATTGGTATTTTCACCTCTATTTTTACGGCTGTGGCAGTAACCCGCCAAATGATGGGCTGGGCTACGCGGAATCGCACTCGCCAGGTATTGACCTTCGGGAACAATTGGCTGAATCAATCTGGCCTTAGCCGCATTAACTTTATGCGAGGCCGGGTAGTGGGGTTGGTGGCCTCTGCCATTTTGTCTATCGGGTCAGTTATTTTGTTTGTCCAACCCGGACTTCACTATGGCGTTGACTTTACCGGTGGCACCCTGATTGAAATGCAATCGTCGACGTTGTCGGTCGAACAGGTGCGAGACACTCTGGCAGAGCATCAAATAGAAGGTGCCAGTATTCAGGAGTTCGGCGAGCCCGGAAACTACCTGATTCGGGTGAGCCAACAAAACAGCGATGCCGGTAATACCGTTAATCTGGTGAAAAATGCGATAACGGCCAAAGACAGTGCGGCTAGCTATCCCAAAGTTGATATGGTTGGCGCCAAGGTAAGTGGCGGGTTTGCCGATGCCTCTATTCTTGCAGTGCTAATAGCTGGGGGCGGTATTCTGCTTTATTTGTGGCTGCGTTTTGAACAGCATTTTGCGCTGGCGGCAACTGCCACTATCTTGCTGGATTTAACTAAAACCATTGGCTTTTTTGCTCTCACCGGACTCGAATTTAATTTAACGGCCGTGGCAGCCATGTTGGCACTGATAGGCTATTCCATTAATGACAAGGTTGTGGTGTTTGACCGCATTCGTGAAGGCTTCCGGGCCAATCCGGACAAACCGCTGCTCGAGGTATTAAATAGCAGTATCGGCGCTACGCTGTCCAGAACCGTGTATACCTCTGCAACAACATTCCTGGCCTTGTTCCCAATGGGCATTGCAGGCGGGGCAACGGTAAGTAGTTTCGCTTTACCTATGTTGTTTGGCATTGTGATTGGTACCAGTTCGTCGGTATTTATAGCTTCGCCAATATTGTACTACCTTGGACGCCGACGGGAACAGCGTGGTTTACCGCAGTTAAAACCAACTGCTGAGGAAATTCGCGCTTCATTAGCGCATATTCCATAACGGGTGACTGCTTGAGTATCTGTCGGCGTGAAGAACAAGGAGGCGTCTTTGCACAATTAGCAAAGGTCGCCTCCGGCCGTAATTTACTGGGCGGTTTCCGCTTCGCGGATGAAGCAGAATAAGTCGTCTTTCAACTGAACGCGTTCGTTCTTCATGTCGAGAAGCACTTGATCTGTGGTCGGCTGCCCGTTTTCTTCTAGTTTTCGGATGTCGGCGTCGAGATTATTATAGCGCTCAAATAGTTTCGCAAAGTGACGGTCGTGCATTTTCAGATGACGAATGGTGTGCTGGTGGTCTGGGAATTCGTGTACCAGATCGTGTTTTTCAATATTCATAACTGCCTTTCTCAATAGTCACAGTGTTTATTCACTATGACTATTGTAAAAAGCTTTGCTGCCCAATGCCTTGATGCAAATCATATTTACGAAGCAGGGCACAGAAAGAGGGTGAGAGGTCAGGCGACAATACGCGCTTGTTCTACCAGGTAATCACATTCTGCCAACCAGTTGAATCCCTGTTCTTCAGTATAAAAATGACGGATCACATGGCTGGTGTCCTGTTCGTCCATCATTCGGTTTAGCTGATAGCTTTTCAGCGCATCTTCTCGGTAGATACGCACGGAGTGGGTCATTTTATGATTGACCGCCCAGGTGAGCATGTCATTGATAGGTTGTTCACAGTCCGGCGTAGATAACGCCCAGTCATCGAAGAACACGATATGCGCCCATGGCGCGTGGTAAAGGTAACGGGCGGTTTCTTTAAATTCCGCAATAAACTGTCGAGCGATAACCGCATTCCAACTACCGTAGCAGTGGATAATCATTACCTGATTATCCACCCTGATTGAATACTTGCCCCAAACCATAACTATTCCATTTATTACAACAAATCGCTTATACGCAAAGTGTAGCTGAAAGTTCAGTGTCTGCTACTGTTTGTGGATACGCGAACTTTATCGTGTAACGTTTGGTTTCCCTTTGCCACCTTTGCTACCTTTGCCATTTGAAGCGGCCTTTCCGCCTTTTTGGGTTTTGGGACGGTTGTATTTACCGAAGCCGGTGTGCTTTGTCATAGCGCGTTCGCCTTTGCGCCCTTTAGGTGCACGTTGACGCTTTTCTTCAGCCGTTTCCGGCGGCACCAGGTGCTGAGGGCCGCGACCGATTAGGTCCTCTCTGCCCATGTTAATCAAGGCTTTACGGATTTGGGCAAAGTTCTTCGGGTCGTGATAGCGCAGCATGGCCTTGTGCAAGCGGCGATGGATTTCACCTTTTGCAGACGTGACTGACTCACTGTCTTTAGTCACCTTACGAAGGCTGTTTACTTCGGTGTGGTACAAGGTTGTCGCCGTCGCCATCGGTGAAGGGTAAAAGTTCTGTACCTGATCCAGCTTAAAGCGGTTTTCTTTTAGCCAAATTGCCAGCGCCAGCATGTCTTCATCACTGGTGCCCGGGTGTGAGGCAATAAAATACGGGATCAGATATTGCTGTTTACCGGCTTCCTGAGAGTATTTGTCAAACAGCTCTTTAAACCGGTAATAGGTGCCCATACCCGGCTTCATCATTTTGCTTAGCGGGCCATCTTCTGTGTGCTCAGGCGCGATCTTCAGATAACCACCAACATGGTGAAGGGCCAATTCTTTTACGTAGTCCGGATCTTCGATGGCCAGGTCGTAGCGAACACCTGAAGCAATCAGGATTTTCTTAATCCCCGGTAACTCTCGCGCCCGGCGATAAAGATTGATCGTAGGCGTATGGTCGGTGTCCATGTGCGCACAAATACTAGGGTACACACACGATGGACGACGGCAGGTTGCTTCAGCTTTAGGGCTCTTACAACGCAAGCGGTACATGTTGGCTGTCGGGCCGCCTAAGTCAGAAATTACGCCGGTAAATCCAGGCACTGTATCGCGAATTTGTTCAATTTCACGAATGATAGAGTCTTCCGAACGGCTTTGAATGATGCGTCCTTCGTGCTCGGTAATAGAACAGAACGTACAACCACCGAAACAGCCTCGCATGATATTGATTGAGAATCGAATCATGTCATACGCGGGGATTTTCGCCTTGCCGTATACCGGATGAGGAATGCGCTGGTAAGGTAAATCAAAAACCGCATCCATTTCTTCTGTCTCCAGCGGCATTGCCGGTGGATTGATCCAGATGTGGCGGTCGCCATGACGCTGCATCAGTGCACGGGCACAACCGGGATTGGTTTCCTGATGCAAAATGCGGTTGGCGTGGGCATAAAGCACTTTGTTGTCGCGGACTACCTCAAAGGCAGGCAGTTTTACATACACGTGTTCCCAGGGCTTGCGACGCTCAGCCGGTTGCACCACGATGGGTTTGGCTTCGTTTGCAGTCGAAGCGGCTTCTTTGTTTTCGTTGTTGCCGTCGCAATCCGGTTCCATTATGTACGGGCTTGGTATCGGGTCGATTTTGCCCGGACGATCCAACGAGGTTGAATCGACACCTTGCCATTCCGGCAGGGCCTGTTTCACAATAATCGCGGTGCCACGTACATCGGTAATGTCGGCAATATTTTCCCCCGCAGCGAGGCGGTGAGTCACTTCCACAAGCGGACGCTCGGCATTTCCGAACATCAGCAGATCCGCTTTTGCATCGAACAACACAGAACGGCGGACTTTTTCAGACCAGTAGTCATAGTGCGCAATACGGCGCAAACTGGCTTCGATACCACCAATAATAATAGGGACGTCTTTGTAGGCTTCGCGGCAACGCTGGGAATACACCGTAACTGCGCGATCCGGTCGCTTGCCGCCTTCGTTGTTTGGCGTGTAAGCGTCATCGTGACGAAGCTTTTTGTCGGCCGTGTAGCGGTTTATCATGGAGTCCATGTTGCCCGCCGTTACACCATAATACAGGTTCGGCTTGCCCAACTTCATGAAGTCGTCTTTGTTCTTCCAGTCGGGCTGCGCAATGATACCAACGCGGAATCCATGAGCTTCCAGCAGACGACCAATGATCGCCATGCCAAAACTGGGGTGGTCGACATAGGCGTCGCCAGTGACCAGAATAATGTCGCAGCTGTCCCATCCCAATTCGTCCATTTCTGCACGAGACATAGGTAAAAACGGCGCACTGCCGTAACAATGTGCCCAGTATTTAGGGTAAGAGAACAGGCCGCGCTCAGCCTTAATGGTTGCTTGCATGGTATCTTCAGGAAAATTAAAACCCGCTTAGTATAGCAAATGCGGCGCTGGGGATATAGCGTTGTGGTGTTCTGTACGGCAAGTTTGGCAAGGATTGCCCGTTAAGCCGGAATGACAGGGTAGAACCGGCAGTGGATTGCCGGTTCATTGCGGTAACTTACACCCAATTCAGGCAACGGTATTCACACCAATGCTGCCGGTTAATTTGTCCAGTAACGTTTGTTGTGGCGACTGAGCAGTTTCTACTGCCTGGTAGATTTGTGCTGCGACAGATTCACTGCTTTCTGAGCTGTCAGTGGCACTTTGTCGCTGTTGAAATGCATCATGTTTAGCCTGAAAAAATTCAGCTAAATCAATGTCGTTTTCCTGAGCATACTGTTGCAGGGAAGCCGGCGCCATCGCCGCAACTTGTTCTGCGTCGAAGGTGCCGCTTTGTTCCATTGCCATAATGTCATGCATAAAGCTTTGCACAGCCTCATCATCACGGCTCTGGTTCATGAAGTCTGACAATTCGTCTTGTGCAGGTGGCTTGGGCGGCGGGGGCGGTTTAATTTGATTTGTCGCCATGGTTTGTTCGGCTTGAAACACCGATGACGTTGCTGACTGAATATTCATAATAATCTCCTAACGTGTTGCCGTACCAACGGGTACGGCGCACAGTGTCAGGTGCAACCCATATTCCGAACTATGTCAGCAAAGTGTAAAGCCTTTTATGATGGCCTCAGTGACAGTTTAAATGACCTGCTGAACCCACTGAGTAAAGGCCTGTTGAGGCATTGCGCCTGCCTGACGCGCGGATTCCTTTCCGCCTTTAAAGCACAATAAACTGGGAATGCTGCGGATCTGAAACTGTTGGCTTGTACCTGGGTTGGCCTGGGTGTCCACTTTGGCGAAAATCGCGCGGCCTTGCATGTTGGCGGCTACCGCATTGAACGTAGGGGCCATCATTTTACAAGGACCACACCAGTCGGCCCAAAAATCAACAATAACCGGCAGGTCGCTTTTTTGTACAAAACGCTGGAAGTTTGCGTCGGTTAGCGTGATTGGGGAAGCCGGTAACAAACTTGATTTGCACTTGCCACACGTTGGGGCGTCCTGAAGTTTGGCGACCGGGCTGCGGTTGATTGCCTGACATGCCGGGCATACCAGATGAACGGAAGACATACTTATACCTGTTAATCGTACATTTTTAAGATATATGGGGTAACATTGCCGGCAATCAAGTTAGGGAACATGACATGAACTACTGGTTATTTAAATCGGAACCCGATGTGTTTGGCATCGATCATCTGGCAGACCGACCTAATCAAACTGAACCCTGGGACGGTGTGCGTAATTATCAGGCGCGAAACTTCTTACGTGACGACATTAAGACGGGCGATTTGGTATTGTTTTACCATTCCAGCTGCAAGCAGGTGGGCATAGCCGGGGTTGCCGAAGTGGTAAGGGAAGGGTACCCGGATGCGTTACAATTTAATCCGGAATCAAAATATTTCGACCCGAAGTCGAATCCAGATGCACCTCGCTGGTTTAGTGTTGATGTGAAATTTCGTAAAAAATTCAAGCAGGTTCTGAGTTTACAGGCAATTAAAGCGAACCCGGACATTACCGAGTTAGGCATAGTGAAAAAAGGCCATCGGCTGTCGATTATGCCAGTGACGCCACATGAATGGTCTTTATTACTGGCAATGACCGGAGAAGCCTTATAAGGCTTCTTCCGTCATGTGATGTTGCCAGGTGCTTGCGAGAAACTGCTGACCATACTGGCCTGGTAATCCCCATAAAAAGGGGGATGGTTGCGACATGCGGCCATGTTCAAACGTGAAACCATCAGCGCGGTCCTTTGCAACCAGTAGCGGGCCGTCCAAATCCACAAACTGTACCGATTCACACAAGCAATACGCTGGCGCCATGGCCAATGACGAGCCTACCATACAGCCAACCATCACCTGCATCCTGGCATCCTTGGCTTTCTTGAGTGCGCGAATACCTTCAGTTAACCCGCCGGTTTTATCCAACTTAATGTTCACTGCCTGATAGTAGTTGGCAAGTGTGTCGATGTTTTCACTGGTGTGGCAGGATTCATCGGCACACAGCAAGATATCCGGATTCAAGCCTGCCAATGAGGCATCATCGGTGTCGGGAACCGGTTGTTCAATAAGGGCGACATTTAATGCTTTGAGCTCGGGGAGCCAGTCACTTAGCTGTGCGGGACTCCAGCCTTCGTTGGCATCCACAATTAACCGGCTTTTTGGTGATGCCTGACTGATGGCAGCCAGGCGTTCCAGAACCAATTCACCGTCGAGTTTAATCTTAATTAATGGTGCTTGTTTCAGTTCAAGGGCTTGTTTTGCCATATTGTCTGGCGTATCAATACTGAGTGTTTGCGCTGTGTAGCAGCGCTTTACTTCAGATAGCCCGGTCAGGGCGTAAACGGATTTACCCGTTTGCTTCGCGCGCAGGTCCCACAATGCTGCATCGAGCGCATTGCGGGCAGAGCCTGCCGGTAGAATCGATAGCAACTCAGTGGTGTCTTTTAACGTTGCCACGCGATCTTTAACGCTATCGAGTTGTGCCAGCACACTGCTAATACTCTCGTTGTACCGGGCGTAAGGGACAGACTCGCCCCAGCCGTAGTAATGACCGTCAGTAACAATGACCGTGACCACATCAGCCTGGGTTTTTGCGCCTCGGGAAATACGAAATTCCCGGGCAAGCGGAAAAGCTTCGGCAAACGCCAAAAACTGTATACTCATACAAGCAACTCCAATAGTGGCTGAACGCCGTGTCGAATCGGATCTACGCAAGGCAGTCCCAGTTCAGCGGTGACTGACTGACAATAATCCAATGCCTCTTGTTCTGATACGGCAGAGGTATTGACTGAAACACCAATCACCTTGGCGTCAGGGTTGGTAACGCGGGCGCACTGCAGGTTTAAGTCAATAACCTGTTGAAGGGAGGGCAGTGGACGTCCTGGCAGGCCGCGCATGTGTTCACGTTCTAACGCATGGCAAATTACCAGCGCATCGGGCTGTGCACCGTGCAGTAACCCCAGGCTCACACCGGCGAAAGCCGGGTGATACAGCGACCCTTGACCTTCTACCAGATCCCAGTGATCTGCGTCATTGGCCGGGCACAACGCCTCAACTGCACCGGAAATAAAGTCTGATACCACACAGTCCACCGCGATACCGGCACCTGCGACTAATATGCCGCTTTGGCCTGTTGCCCGAAAAGTCGCATTCATTCCCGCGGATTGCATAGCTTTGGCCAAACTCAGCGTTGTATACATTTTGCCAACCGAACAATCTGTGCCTACAGTTAACAAGCGCTTGCCTGAGCGAGGTGTGCCTTTGCCGGTTTTAAATTTGGTTGTAGGGTGGCGAATGTCAATAAGCTGTCGACCCAGCTTTGCCGCTTTCTCTGCTATTTCCGGAATGTCAGACACCTTGTCGTGCAAACCATTAATTATGTCGAGGCCTGCATCCAGCGCCTCAAGTATAGGCGCAATCAGGTGTTCTGATAAAAAGCCACCGCTGTTAGCAAAGCCAAGTACAAATGCCTTTGCGCCCTTGTCTACTCCATCCTGAATAGACATACGAGGCTGCCCTGTAATGACTTCACAGCCGGGCAAAGCAAATTCGCCAACGCATTTTTCCGGACTCCAGTCGGCAGCACTTTTCGCCATTTTAATACTAAGCGGATCGGTAGCATCGCCAATAAACAATAAATACGGAGACGGTAAATTCATGATAACTCCAACACTATATCAATACAGGTTAATCCAATGCGGCTAACACTAATCGGTGAAACCGCCGATTGCCAGTGTTATTCCACATCAATAATTTATGCATTTTTGTTACTGATACGCGTCAAGTTTCGCCAGATAGGCCGCTTTGTCCTCCTCCGGTAACCATGTCACTTTAAAGGCGTTGGCCATGAGTGTTTTTAGTTCACTTTGGCTGAATTCACCTTCTTGCTGCAGTTCAATCAGGTTCTCGTTCATATAGGCTCTGAAATAAGCCGGATCGTCAGAGTTGATGGTCGCTAGCATGCCTTTGTCCAGCATGGTGCGAATCTCATTCGCGGTTAACGACTGCACCACAAACCGGTTGGACACCGGACATACAGTCAGGCCAAGTTGTTTTTCAACAATAAGCTCACACAGTTCATCCGATTCAAGGGAGTTAACGCCGTGATCGATCCGGTCAACGCCAATCACTTCGATAACCTGGCGGATATGGTCTAGCGTGTTTTTCTGATTCACATCGCAATGCATAGTGAGCTTCAGGCCCCATTGCTTTGCCAGAGCAAACACGTCTTTAAATTTCACCGGTGGATTGTTGTATTCGTCTGAATCGAGCCCGACGCCAACCAACCAACCCAAGTAAGGCTTGGCCATTTGCAGGTGCTCCATGGCAGACTCTGCAGACATGTCACGCAGGAAGCACATAATTAACTGGCTGCGGATGCCTAGTTTTTGTTCTGCATCGACCTGAGCTTTTCTAATACCCGTTATGACTGTTTCAAACGCAATACCGCGTGAAGTATGGCCTTGAGGATCAAAGAAAATCTCGGTGTATACAACGTTCTGTGATGCTGCTTTCTCCAGGTAATCCCAGGTGAGTTTATAAAAGTCGGATTCGTCGATTAGTACGCTCATTCCAGCGTAATAAATGGTTAAGAAAGAGGGGAGATCGTGAAAATCATAGGCCGCTATCAGCGCCTCGGGACTGTCGAAAGGTAATTCAATCCCGTTTTTCTCAGCAAGTGCGAAACTTAGCTCCGGTTCCAGGGTACCTTCAATGTGAACGTGAAGTTCTGCTTTGGGCATGCCTTCAATAAATGCCTGCATCAACGCCTTCCTTTTATTATTGGTCAGGCACTGACTGCAAGCTTTGTTCCCGCTAACTGTACTGTCTATCCAGTTGAATTTCATACGATATATTAATTTACCTTTTGGTGGCTTGATTCATTTCGGTGCAACAATGCCCGCATTGCTGGCAGGCATTTTACTCTATTAGCGGCGAAGCTTGGGCTTGCCCCGTTGCCAGAACTGGGCGCCGTCGTAGGGTAAATCGTCCTCAACGGTAAATGTTTTGTCGGCGATAATTTTACCTTCAAGTTCCAGCGTCATGCGCCAGTCGCCTACCTTGTTCTCCAGCGGCTCCCATAGCGTATCGCCTAAATAAAAATCCCAGTTGTTGGAGCGGACGTATTCTTCGCCATCAAAGGGCGGCATGGGGATACCGTCTTCATCCGGAATGTCGGGATGATAAATGCAGTAGCGTACCTTGCTGTTTTTAGCGCGTTTGATATTCACTATGAATCCAAACTCAATATCCAGCTCTAACGGAACATGATTAGTGAAAGTTCTAATTTTTGGCAGGGCTTTATCGTCGGCATCCCACTTTGAGTGAATACCATAGGTCACGATTTCGACAATAGGTTTGGGTTTAGCCATGAACGGAATTACTTAGTTTCTGATAATTTGTATGACAATAGATGTACTATAACAGAGATACGTTCTCTTCGCTGCCAGAGTGTGGCAAAGTGTATGTATTATTGGTTAATTTTATAAACTTATGCTTCAGCACAAAACCAAGCGAAATGCATTCAAAACACTAGTACATAAACTGGCGACAGCCGGTTGCATGGGCTCCATACTCACCGGTTCCTTACTCATCGGCTCTACAGCGGCACAAGCAAGTGTGACTTCCGCGGTGTTAGACGAGCAGGCTGGCTTTCAGTCCGTAACCTGGACGAACGATACGGTATTAGTGTCGGGGACCCATGGCAGCGTGTATTTGTCTCATGATAACGGGAAAAATTTTACCCGACTTAACTTACCTATGGGTACAGAAGCCTTACAGTTTCGCGATAATCAGTGGTTTGAAGATGGTCATATTGTCGTAATGAGTGCAGGCGAGGGTGAACAGTCGAGATTGTACTATTCAGCGTCAAAGGGCAACGACTGGCAGTTGGTCAAGCAAGGTGAACACGAGCACGTGTTTTTTGATTGTATGTCCTTTACACGTGGTGGCGAGGGCTGGCTGTACGGCGACTCAGATGATGAAGGTTTGTACATTCTGCACACTCAGAATGCCGGGAAGGATTGGTCCCGAAAAGCGCTGCCGTTCAACGCAGCACCTTCAGAAGGCGGTTTTGCGTCCAGTGGTACTTGTATTGCCGCTACTGAAACCGTGGTGGCAGCGGGCACAGGTAATAGTGCACACCCCGCGTTATTGTTGAAAAAAGGGCAGAAGGACTGGCAGCGTGTTAGCAGTTTGTTCGAAGGTGGTGAAGCCGCAGGGATGTTTAGTTTGCAAGTCAATGAAAATACCCTGTACGCCTTTGGCGGCAGTTTAAAGCACGAACAACCAGCCATCGCGTTTACGTTCGACCTGACGGCATCCGTTTGGCAAGCGCTGCCAACACCGCCCTTAAAAGGCGCTATTTATGGTTCAGCGCTGTATTTCTCAGCGAGCCACAAGTCGATACCAGTTATTTTGATCAGCAATCCTCAAGGCGTATTTGCGTTATCCCCTAAGACTAAACAATGGCAAAAAGTCAGTGAAAGCAACATTTGGAGCCTTGCTTGTAAAGCTGATGAAGGCTGTATTGGTGTGGGTAAAGGCGGCGTGGTTGAAAAATACTCTCACGCGCATTTGGCGGTCGGCCAATAGTGCTTCCCTCTGAACTAACTTCCTTATGGTAGACGTAACTAAAGCGGCACAACTTAAACACGCAAAACGCCAGGCATTAGCCTGGCTGATTGGCGCCGCCATAGTGTTTGTAGGCTTGACCGTTTTGCAAACAATTGCGCCTGACAACGCCGCATTGTGGTGGGTTCAGTTAGTGAAAATGATAAGTGAAGCGGCATTGGTGGGCGGGCTCGCCGATTGGTTTGCGGTGAGCGCATTGTTCAGGCCTATACCCGCCTCTCACCCAATACCCCACACCAATATTGTGGCGAACAACCAGTCTGTTATTGCGCAGAACCTGGCTGTATTTGTGAAAGACAAGTTTTTTCATAACGATGCAATTGAAACCCTGGTGTCAGGCAGTCACCCTGCGCGAGCCATGGGAGAGTGGTTACAACAACAGAGTAACGCAGCGCGACTGGCAAAGTACATCACCGATAGTCTTGCCGGACTGTTACACGTTATAGACGATGCGCCGGTTAGAGCGGCATTGCACAAAGGCGTTCACAAAGCCTTGGGCCACATTGAACTGGGGGCGATTGTGGCTGGCGGGGTAAAGGTGATGACCCGGGACGGTCGGCACCAGAAGCTGCTAAACAAGCTGTTGGATAAACTTTCGGACTCGTTGCAGCAGGAAACAACCCAGCAATTTATCGCTGAAAAACTCACCGAATGGCTGAAAACCGAACATCGAAGGCTGGAGAAAATTCTGCCCTCCAGTTGGCTAAGCGAGCAAGGGGCTGGCATTGCGGTAAGTGCTCTGGCACATGTTTTGGCTGACGTTAATCAGGATCCACAGCATCCGATTCGGGTGGAATTAAACACCCAACTAAGCAGGTTTATCGATGATCTTGAACACAATGCAGATGCACAACAAAAACTGAACAATTTCAGAGATCGCCTGCTTAACAGTGAAACAGTCGGGCAGTATCTGAATAGTATTTTTGCTGAAATGCGACAGTGGCTGGTTACTGACATTGCAGCAGAAAATGGCCAGATTCGGACGCGTTTAACCACGTGGTTACAGGCCAGTGGTACTAAGTTAGCGCAGGACAAAGCGTTGCAAGAGGCTGTGGATCACCACATTGGTGAGGCTGCGCGTTACGCCGCACCAGAAATGGCTGATTTCCTGGCTGGGCACATTCGTAAAACCATTGAAAGTTGGGATGCAGCACAATTGTCTCAACAAATTGAATTAAACATTGGCAAAGACCTGCAGAAAGTCCGCATAAACGGCACCCTGGTTGGTGGACTTATCGGCGGCCTGTTGTTTGGTATCGAACAGCTAATCTTCGCATTTGCCTAACTCACCCTTGTTAAAACTTACATCCTGATACCAATCACATAGCAGTGTTGTTTCACATTAGGTGCAGTATTGTCAGCACAATGTAAAGATACGTTAAGGTCCTTTGATTTGTATTATTTATGGCGTATCTATGTCGCTCAAATAGCAACATTTTATAGACATAACAGAGTGATATCAGTGATTAGTATGAGGGTGATTAAGCAATGCTGAAGGGATACGGACCGTTAATAAAAATTGCATTGCTGCTGATTATTATTGGTGGGCCAGCCTATGCGCTTTATAGCATTTATGCCCCTGCAGCCAACGACGAGGCACAATTGCTGGCGCCTGTGCGTCGCGGCGATATAGAGACAACCATAGTGGCCACCGGGCAACTTGAGCCTAAACGTTACGTGGAAGTAGGGGCGCAGGTCTCTGGCCAGGTTGATGCGATTTATGTTGAAGAAGGTGACGTAGTTACCGAAGGCCAGTTACTTGTAGACATTGATGCCACGGTGTTTCGTACCCAGGTACAAAAAACCGAAGCTAACCTTGAGAACAAGCGCGCACAGCTTGAACAGTTGAAAGCTGAACGAGAGCTGGCCATATTGCGCGCTAAACGTAACGAACGCTTGCACGCGCAAGATGCCGTGAGTGAAGACGAAGTGTACGCCAGTCAAACCAATGTGCGTGTACTGGATTCAAAGATCAGCGCGTCGATCGCACAAATCAAAGCCGATGAAGCCTCGCTAGAGGGTGACAGAGCAACACTGGGCTTTGCGAAAATCTACGCACCCATTGCGGGAACGGTTGCAACGATTAAAGTGCGTCAGGGCCAAACCCTGAACGCCAATCAAAATGCGCCCACACTACTGCAAATTTCAGACTTAAACACCATGACCGTTCGGGCCGAAGTGTCTGAAGCTGATGTAGGTAAACTGTACCCCGGTATGCCGGTGTATTTCACTACACTGGGCGATACCAGAACGCGTTACCATTCAACAGTGCGTCAGGTGCTGCCGACGCCAAACGTGGTGAATGATGTTGTGCTGTATCAGGTGCTCATTGATATACAGAACGATAGCGGGGCGCTCATGGACGCCATGACCACCCAGGTGTTTTTTGTACAGGAACAAAAAACAGATACGTTATTGGTGCCTCTGGCCGCCATAAAAGGCCCGCCGAGAAATCCGTTTGTCCTGGTTGTTACCGAGCAGGGCAATGAACAGCGCCAGGTCAAAGTGGGGATTAGAAATCGCACCGTTGCTGAGATCCTTGACGGTCTGAGCGAAGGCGAGCAGGTCGTGGTGGGTGTGCGCGGTGCTGCTGCACGAGGTCAGCGCGGACAGCAAAATGGTCCACCGGGAATGCCGCCGGGCATGCCTGGCGGAGGGCGTCGTGGTGGCTTCTAACCCATTAATTTCACTGGATAACGTCAGTCGTAGTTATCAGTCTGAAGGTGCAGAGGTCACGGCACTCAAACAGGTATCGCTTACTATTCAGAAAGGCGAGTTTGTGGCCATCATGGGGCAATCGGGTTCGGGTAAGTCCACCATGATGAATATTCTGGGCTGCCTGGACAAACCCAGTGCAGGTACTTATCGGATTCACGGCCAGTCTGTGGCGGATCTCGATGACAACCAACTGGCTGCATTACGGCTCAAAACCTTTGGTTTTGTGTTCCAGCGCTATCAGTTGCTCTCGACGTTAACGGCACAACAAAACGTTGCGTTACCAGCCATTTACAGCAACACCAGCGAGGTTGAGCGTAATGCTCACGCGGCGCAATTGCTGGGTAAACTTGGGCTTGAGGATCGCATTACCCATCGTCCCGGTGAATTGTCGGGCGGGCAGCAGCAGCGGGTGTCAGTAGCCCGGGCGTTGATTAATGGCGCTGAAGTGATCCTGGCCGACGAACCTACCGGTGCACTGGATTCAGCCAGCGGCGAACAGTTGCTAGCCCTGCTTAAATCACTACACCAGGAAGGGGTGACAATTATTCTAATCACCCACGATCCAGCTGTTGCTGAGCACGCCCAACGTCAGGTGAAACTGCTGGACGGCGAGATTGTGGAAGATACTGGTGCCGCCGAAACACAGTCTGTCGAGACTGGGCAGCAACAACCGTCTAAGGTTAATGTCTTTCCCAGTATTTCAACGGGGGCTGCGCTGAGCATGGCGTTTTCATCGCTGCGGCTAAACTGGTTTCGAACATTACTTACCTTACTGGGCATCATCATTGGCGTAGCTGCGGTGGTTACCATGATGGCGATAGGTGAGGGCGGAAAACAGGATGTACTTAAACGTATTGAATCCATAGGTACAAATCTTATTTCGATTCGTCCCGGCGGCGGCAATATTCGAAGTTCAGGTGATATCGCATCGCTTACCTTAGAAGACGCAAAAGCACTAGAAGCAATAGAGGGTGCCTTATATGTCGCGCCAGAGCGAAGTACGCGCGCGACCATGCGCTATGGTGAAAATGACTTCTCAGGCCGGATAACCGGTACCACGCCTGCGTATTTTTATGCCAAAGACTGGGAAATGTCTCAGGGCGTCTTTTTTACTAATGAAGATGTCGACAGTTATGCGCCAGTGGTCGTGATAGGCGATACCGTAGCCGAAACCCTGTTTGAAAATAAATACCGCGCCATTGGCGAATACATTTTAATGAAAAATGCGTTTTACCAGGTGATTGGGGTACTGAAATCCAAAGGTGCCAGTGCAGGCGGTAACGACATGGACGACGAAGTCTTAATCCCCATCTCTACTGGGCGCTTAAAGGCCTTTGGACGCCCGTATTTAAGTGGCATCACCATTAAAGCGGCGTCGACAGAAGCTGCATCTGGCGTACAGGAAGAAGCTCTTGCCATTCTAACGGCACGCCATGGCAAGGAAGATGTAATGGTGCGGACCACGGATTCACTGGTTGAAGCGGTCACAGAAACCCAGAATACCCTGACCTGGTTGCTGGCGTCTGTTGCGGGCATATCGCTGTTTGTTGGTGGTATCGGCGTGATGAACATTATGTTGGTGAATGTGTCGGAGCGCAAACGCGAAATCGGGCTGCGCATGGCGACCGGCGCTAAACCCGGCGACATTTTAAAGCAGTTCAATATAGAAGCCTGGGTGGTGTGTGTTATGGGCGGTTGCGTAGGCATTTTTCTGGGGTATGCCGTGATTTTCGTGCTGTCACAGTTTTCAGTCTCGGTGGCCTATACCTTATTACCGCCTGTTCTGGCTTTTGTTACGTCGTTGGCGGTGGGTGTATTGTTTGGCTTTGCGCCGGCTCACAAGGCTGCCCGGCTAAACCCTATTGATGCGTTGGCAGAGGATTAATTTATGGCACGCTGTTTTGTTCATTTTAGCCCGCGTGCTGCTGCCGTTTCGTTAGCCATGTCCGCTGTCTTTATATTAAGTGCATGCAGTATGCAGCCATCGCGGAGTTTTCCGGAGGTGCAACTGCCTGAGAGCTTCTCAAACCCAAAGATCACAGCAACGGTATCGGTAGATACGAACTGGTGGCAAGGGTTCGACTCACCAGAGTTATCGGCGCTAATGGCGCAACTCGCCGCGCAGAATCTGGATTTAGCCACGGCGTCATTGCGTGTAGAACGTGCGCAATTTCAACTGGGGCAGACTCGAGCCGATAATTTACCTGCGGTTTCGGGGCGGTTAAGTGGTCGCGGTGGCGAAAACCTGGATACAGGCCTCACGTCACTTAGCTCATCGGCTTCAATCGGCGCAAGTTATGACGTGGATATTTGGGGTTCGCGTGAAGCCAGTATTCTGGCCTCAACGCTGAATATTGATGTGAGCCAGGCGCAACTTCGAAATCAGTCTGTGCTGTTACAGCGTCAGCTCGCCAATGCGTATTTTACTCAGTTGTCGTTGCAACAACGCTTAGCCATAGCAAAGCAAAATGTGACAGCATCAGAACAGCTACTGTCGTTAATTCAGTTGCGGTACGACGCTGGTAGCGCATCGGGCATAGAGCTTGCGCAGCAGCGTAACACGCTGTTAAGTGCCCAAAATGAGGTATTGCGTCTGTCGAATCAATTAGCCATTAATAACCGCGCCTTGGCTGCATTGTTGGCCGACAGCGAGTTTCAGCAGCGCGAATTCACGGCACCGGTGAATAGTCTGGCATTGCCGGAAATTGACGTTCAACAGCCTGCCAGTGTATTGCGTCAGCGCCCGGATGTCGCCGCGGCCTTTTTGCAGCTTCAGTTGGCGGACATTAGTGTTTATCAGGCCAGTATTGCCGGTTTACCAGGGTTGAGTTTAAGCGCGGATCTGGGCATGTCAGATCTTACCGATCTTGCCAACGGCTGGTCACTCTCGGCAGCGCTAAGTTCGGCCATGGTGCTGTTTGACAACGGCAAACGTGAACAAGCCGAACGGGTTGCCAACGTGGATACTCAAATTGCATTCAATAACTTAATGACAACCATAATCAGCGCTGCGCAGGAAATGCAGGATGCAGCCGATAATTATCGTTTTCAGCGTGAAGCGTATGCATTGGACTTGATTGAACTGGAAAACAATCAACGGTTGTACGATTTAGCCCAGGCCAGATATAAGTCGGGTGACAGCGACTTCCTGAATTTGCTCAATGCCCAGCGCAGCTGGTTTAGTGCCCAATTGAACGTAATCAATCGCTACCAGAGCGCGCTGAGTGCCGCTGTAGATGTGTATACAGCGGCACGCGGGCTGCCAGTAACGAATACGGATAGTTAGCGGTATAGCAGGATAGCTATTTAAGCCGCAATGTCGCGCAGTTGAGTTAGATACGACTGCGCGGCGTGACGTCCCATCTGATAGCCGTGAATAAGTTTATCGCGACGCATAGTCAGCCTGCCGACACCAAACTCTGCTGGTGGAACGATAACATTAATCCGGCAGTCAGCGGGCGGCGAAGCAATAAATGCCAATGTATCGTTATAGCGCGTAGCACGTTGCTGTATGGCTTGTATCAGTTTTGGGTAGCGGGCAAACACTTTGTTGGCGACCCAGGTACCTTTTTCCTCGGCTTTTTGATAACCCCATGGCTGACTGAGTATAACCGTGATGTCTTTAAAACCCTGCTCATAGGCGTACTGCACCGGAATGGCGTCTGTCACACCGCCATCGACATAGCGGACTCCCTGATAACGGGGAGGCGTGCGATAAGCCATCGGTAAGGCGCAGGTCGCTTCCATTAACACATCTATGTTGTCAGCGGTAACACGGTGATATTCCGGCTCACCAGTGCGCATATTGGTTATAACAGCAATTAACGGCGTAGATGTCGCCAGGGCTTCCGCGTTTATCGGATACCGGGCCTGCGCCTCCAGCCACAGCCATTTCACATCGGTCATATGGCCTTTCAACATAAAGCGAACGGGATTAAAAAACTCACGTTGTGTAGCAAGGCGGGTAATAATTTTACGATTTCGAGGCGCATTGCCTGTTACATAACCCGCTGCATTTGTGGCACCCGCAGACACACCAAGCACCATATCAAACGGATTGTAGTGTTGAAGCTGAAACGTATCTAGCACACCCGCCGCAAAAATGCCGCGCATTGCACCGCCTTCTACAACCAATGCACTTTTCATGATCCGGACTCCTGTTCAGATGTTTATATGAATACCAACGAATTTGTTGCAAATAGAATACCGAATTGTGCGCGCTAACAGTGATGAATAAAACTACACGGCATAATCGAAAAAATAGAATAGCGAAATGGGTATTGGGTAAGTGATATTCGGGGGCGGAAACAGGCACGGTATGGGCTATAGGCATGTTAAGCCAGAAACGCAGAAGCAACAGATTTTTTGTTGAAGAGAGTAATATAAAAGCCGATGAACTATGTCATCGGCTAAGATTTGGATCAGGAACTGACTATCGCATTAAGTGTGATTTAGTGACGCTTAAAAGGAGGGCGACCGCTAAATTGGGTTGTCTTTTCTTCGTTGGTGACTTCGAATTGCGCCAGGTCGACCGTCTCTACACAATCGCTACTGCGCTTAAACGGTGGTTTACCGCGCATAGTGGCTTTATTGGCCTGGCATGTTTGTGCCGACGTTACGACTTCAAACTGAGCCATATCCATTGTCTCGCCGACAACGCGTTGTCTTTTAAACGGTGGCTTTCCTGAGAATTCAGTGACAACCTGTGAGGAAGTTTGCGAAGCAGCGGATCCTGCTTCTGAGGCATTCGCGTGCACCATTGACGTGCATGCAAGGATGCCGGTAGTAAAGAATAACGATAATGTGCTTTTCTTCATAATAGGTGACCTTTTATTTGAAGTTGCTATCTATGTCTATGTTCTGTTGAGATAATATAAGCACTTAATCTAAAGTTTAAAGCCTGTCTCGTGATAGTTAAAAGCTATCAATTTATGAATTCATTCACAAAATAAATATCAATTATTTAAGATTCGCACAAAAAAGGTGCTTGCATGCTTTGTTTTGGTGAGCCGGTGCGGTGTGTTTGAAAAAAAGTCATTAAATATGAGTTGGTTAACAAGTGGCGTTTAAATTGCCTCCTTATCAATAAGGTCGGCCAAAGCGTGTCTTTTCTATGAAAAGCAAACTAAGTGTTTTCACCACATTATTGCTCATATACTGTGTCTTCAATACAGCGTACGCTGAGCAGTTTGCTTTGCAGCAAAGTGAAGGCGGTACGTTGTATTTGCGCATCCATACCCGGGCAGTTGACGACGCACAGTTTTTGTTAGACACAGGTTCGTCACTTACATTACTGACCCCTGACACATTTAAAAAATTGAGCGCAAACGAGCCTGCAACAGAAGCAGGCTACGTTAATGCTCGACTTGCAAACGGACAAATTAAAAAGATCAAAACCTATCGCCTGACAGCGTTTGCACTAAGCGATGCCTGTGCATTTGAAGATGTGCAGGTTGCCGTCATGCCAAGAGCCAACAACATTTTAGGTATGGGGTTGCTGTCAAAAGCGGGTTCGCTAAATATCAGTCTGCTGCCGCCAACCCTGACGCTGGAAAAGTGTGATCAGATGCATACTGCTTCTACCGCCCCGTTGAGCACACACTGAAGCAACAAGCTATCCCGGATTGCTGTGACGATGCAACACGCGGCGGGCTTCTTTTCTGACATCGTCTCGCTCACGCCATTTCCACAACAAGTCTCTGTGTGGCGGAATAATATCTTCTGGAATGGCTACCGGGTTCACATAGCGCGGTGGCAAGGGTGAGTCGAGCGTTAATTGCGTAAGCGGTGGGATCTGCCAGGGAGCAAACAAATCCTCAATATCCAGATGTGCGATTTCAGGTACCCATTTTCGAATAAACTCCCCGCTTGGATCGTTGTCTTGCGCTTGTTTCACCGGGTTGTAAACCCGCAGCGTATTTGTACCGGTTACTCCGGCTTGCATTTGAAACTGCGGGTAATGAATACCCGGTTCAAAATCCAGAAACTGTTGTGCAAGGTGAAGTGCACCTCTGCGCCAGTCAATCAGCAAATAATGCGTAAGGAAGCTTACCAGCATAGCCCGCATTCTGAAGTTCAGGTAGCCGGTTTTAATAACACTGCGCATGCAGGCATCAACCATGGGAATACCGGTATTGCCTTCACACCAAGCCTTAAATTGCTGTGTAGCTTGTTCGTCAGCTCTGTACGGAAAACGCTGATATGCGGCGTTAACAGGCCTGAATTCCTGCTCGCATTCACTTTCGAATTTCTGGATAAAGTGGCAGTGCCAATGCAGCCGCGATATAAAAGCTTGTAAGGATCGCGGTAAGGGGGATTTCACGGCGGTAATTGCCTGATAAACCTGCCTAACACTCAGATTTCCCCAAGCCAGATAGGGCGATAAACGCGAGCAACTGCGCATACTCTTGAGGGGACTGGAAATCTGTGTGTGGTAGCTACGATGGCGATCATCGATAAAGGAGACCAGAGTTTGATGTGCCTGTGTCTCTCCGCCAAGTTGCATGTGCTCGTCTGGCCGGTGCAGCTCGGCAGAAATGGTGGCAGGCACACGGGTAACCAGAGTTTTGTTTGTTTCCCAGTTAATCTTGTGAATGGGTGTACTTACAGGCGCAGAACGCATTTGTTTGCGCCAGTTTGCCAACCACTGTTTGCGGTGAGTCAGCCCCCTGATAACGCCCGCATAAGGGAATTCTTTCCACTCCACACCCACCGACTTACACCAGGCTTTAAGCTGTTTGTCTCTCTCAAAAGTACACGCCAGCCCCACCTCTTCATAGCTGTATAGCGTTATGCGTTGGTAGTGCTGGTGGAGCCGTTTAAAGAACGGTAAGGCGTCGTCATAGCTGACATGAAAACTGGCATTGAGTGGTCTAAGTTGCTGCTCCATGTCTAACAGACTTTGCCACACAAACCGCCAGTGCCGGTTGCTGTAGTGTGAGTCGGCCATTATTGCTGGTTCGAAAAGGTAAACAGGCAATACCGGATTATTACTTTCCCATGCAGCGTGAAGGGCGTGGTGGTCCTGCAAACGCAAGTCTCGTTTGAACCACACAACGCTTATAGATTGATTGTCCCGCGAAGTCATGTTTGTTACGTGAACGATTGAGTAAAAAACCGCTCGACGCTCGCTGATTGAATTAACAGCATGTTACCGCTGTTTGTACTGAGTGGGGCAGTAGCCACGGTTTATGTCAGGCGAACGCAACTTTAAGTGTTTGGTATTTCGGCCTTGCGTGCGTTTGCGCCACAGTCGGAAACTCGATGGCTTTAGTTCACTGCGCATGATTTTGATGACAGCGTCCTGATTAACACCAAACAGATTTTCGATAGCTTCAAAAGGCGTGCGGTCTTCCCATGCCATCTCGATGATCCGTGACAGGTCGTCGGCACTGTATTGACGGGTGATTTTGCTCAATATTCATTTCCAATAATTCACAATCACCCGTAATACGCTAACGCATTAAGTTTAGATTAATGCAGCACACATTAAGCCTTCACAACAAATTGCGTTAGGCCTTGTTGGGTAGAATTGGCTAGGTCTTTGGCTCTTGAGGCTTCATTCACCGTTTGTTCCAATTGATACTGAATATCGTCGCTGACCTCTGCGATATTGGTTGCGATACCGGCTGCTGTTTGCTGTTGAGCGCTCAGCGCATTTACCGCTTCCAGTATTTGCGAGAATGCCGCTATGTTTTCATTAAAGTCGCGCATCATTGTGGCGAAGGTGTCACGTGTAAAATTAACGCTTTCGTTCATAGCAGTAGAAACATCAATGAGTCTGCCTGACTCGTTCTGTGTTTCCTTAACGAGGGTATCCATTTCATTCAGGAATTTACTGATTTGTTGAGTTGCATCGGCCACTTTTGCCGACAAACTGCGCACTTCATCTGCCACAACAGCAAAGCCTCTACCAGCTTCACCAGCACGGGCAGCTTCGATAGCGGCATTAAGCGCAAGTAAATTGGTTTGATCGGCAAAGCCTTCAACCATTTTTAAAATACTGCGTACATTTTCGGCGTTGTTTTGCAGGCCAGTTACCGTGCTGGCAAATTGGTTAAGCAGTTCAGTAATACTACTAATCTGCTCCTGAGACGTTTCCAGGGTGTCGTTAGCGGTAACGGCATTATTCAAATTAACTTCATTAGACGTAGAAACCTGCTCAGCCGCCGACACAATGTGGTCGATGCGATGGCTCACATCTTGTGCTGACTGGCTAATACTCTGACTGTTCTGCTTTTGCTGTGCTGCCTGCGAATTTACTGAGTCTACGATGTGGCTAACGGTGTTATTGGCTTCCGCTGCTTTTTCTGCATCCTGATATATCTTCGCGATGAGTCTAGCCAGATTACCTGCAAAGGTGTTGTAGGCCGCCGACAGCTCACTGAACTCGTCGCAGGTGAAAGCGGGTAGGCGAGTGGAGAGGTCGCCCTGGGTATGGTTAATGTGATTTAGTGTTGAAAGCAATGCTTTTACAGGGCGAACGATCAGGTGATGCAAATAAAAAATAGTGAACCCGAAACACAGGGTGCTGATAACAAACACTGAAATCACAGTACCTTGCATGGCGTGCTGCTCTTCAGGCGGCGCGGACAGCATAGAATAGAACAGGTAAAAGTTGATAATTTGAAATATAAACAAGAAGCTTATATTGCCAATGATTTTACGTGAAAGCGTAAAGAAGAACGTTTTCTCAATGACGTTGTACATCTGCCAAAATGTTTGCATGGGGTCTGATCCCGCTATTTTTGTTGGTTGTTTTACGCGCAATTTCTGCACTTTATACTCAAATTATAGCTAAGCAATTGGGGTAATTCTTTGCGTGAGATCAGGTGTTGTTGAGATAAAGCTAGTTATGGAATAGTGCCTAATGGCACTTGAAAGACAGATTATTAGAGGAGGAGCACGAAATAGCGACGAGTCTAAATAAAAACCCCATGCCTTTCGGCACAGGGTTTATGTTTGGTGGAGCTGGCGGGATTTGAACCCGCGTCCAGAAAATGTCTACCTTTG
>NZ_CFIDRX010000017.1:0-40810 GCF_984433645.1 Marisediminitalea sp. | reverse complement strand
TCACGCAATGCACAATGTCGCCAAAGTTGCGGGCTGTTAAATTAATGCCATCAGCGCCTGCTGTGGCTTGTGATACGTCAAAGTCACCATCGCGGGTACCGCCGCCCGGCGCAGTGCCGTATGCGCCCCATAGTCTTGAGAATTCATTGCTGTTGGTATCGAAGCCAATGATACGTTTGTTGATGTAGCCATCGGCTATGATGACCTCGCCGGTATGCGTGTCGTGATGAATATCTGCCGGGTTACCCAGTGCCGATTCACTCATGTTGCCATCAGTGTTGTTGCGTTCACCAAACTGACGAATAAATTTACCGTCGGCAGTAAAGTTCAGTACCACGTGATCGCCTTTGCCGTTGCCGCCAACCCAGACTGTATTCTTGTCATCCACATACAGGCCATGCACAGTTTGTGGCCACTGATTCACGCCATTTAGCTTAGGTGAAATTGACTCACCGCCCCAGCTGTTAAGCACTTTACCTTCGGGGGAAAGTTGTAATACATGAGGTGCCGCTTCGCAGCATAGTCCGGTTTTAGGGGATTGTTCCAAAGCCAGATCCAGGCCGCTTAATGAGTTTGGGCGATGCAACAGCCATACATTGTCCTGTTTATCTACCGCTAGCCCAGGAACTTGCCCAATAAGCCAGGTGTCAGGCAACGTCGGCCAGGCCGCATCTACTTTAAATGTAGGCATAGGGCGCGACGCCCCCGGTTCTGGATAACTCTCGATGTCTACCAGTGAGTCGGCAAAAGCATTGACTGCTGCGCTACTCGCAAAAATGCCTAAAACGCATTGTTTGATTGTGCGTTTTACCGATGTGCTAAACGTCTTGGATGTCGCTGGCATAGGGGCTCCGATAGGTGGTTAACTATTATCGTGGCAGTACGTTACGGCTAGGGATTCAGATTATCATGCTGGCAGTATTCTCGATATGTTCAAGTCTTTTAGAGACGGGTAACGTAAAGATACGGTCAACGGATTGTTCATCATGTAGTGTGCCATTGTGGTTTCTTCGTGGCATGAAATATCGCATAATACGGGTTTGGTTAATTACACAGGTAGTCAGGTTACGTGAAAGCCGTTTCTTCCAGTTCCGACAAAAGTGTTGAGAAGCTCAAAATACCGCCACACAGCATAGAGGCTGAACAAGCGGTATTGGGGAGTATGCTCATCGATCCGGAAACCTGGGATAAAGTCACTGAGCTGGTTACTGACACCGAGTTATATAACCGTTCTCACCAAATCATTTTCAAAGCTATTCTGGATTTGCTGGCCAACAGTAATCCGGTTGATTTGATTACCGTTTCCGAAGTGCTGGAAAAAAATGACCAGCTAGAGGATGCCGGTGGCTTTGCTTATTTGGGTGAGCTTGCGCGCAATACGCCCAGCTCAGCCAACGTTACTGCTTACGCCAAAATTATCCGCGAGCGAGCCATTACCCGCGAGTTAATCGGGGTGGCGAATGAGATCGCTGAAGTGGGCTACAACCCGGAAGGTCGCGACAGTGCCGACATTCTGGATATGGCCGAAAGCAAGGTATTCGAAATTGCTGAGCGCCGGACCGGTGAATCGGAAGGGCCGCAGAGCATCGAGTCGGTGTTGGGAAAAACCATCGACCGATTGGAAACCCTGATTAAAACCGACAAAGAAGTGACCGGTGTTACAACAGGATTTCAGGATCTGGATAAAAAAACCAGTGGTCTGCAAGGGTCTGATCTCATCATTGTAGCGGCGCGTCCATCCATGGGTAAAACCACCTTTGCGATGAACCTGTGTGAAAACGCAATGCTGGCAGAAGACAAGCCGGTATTGGTATTCAGTTTGGAGATGCCTTCTGAACAGATCATGATGCGTATGCTGGCGTCGTTGAGCCGGGTAGACCAAACCAAGATCCGTACCGCGCAGTTAGACGATGAAGACTGGGCGCGTATCTCAAACACCATGGCAATGCTGAAAGAGAAAGACAATCTCTACGTGGATGACTCTTCCGGCCTGACGCCGATGGATGTGCGAAGCCGGGCGCGTAAACTGGCCCGTGAGCGCGGTGGCTTAAGCATGATCATGGTGGATTACCTTCAGCTGATGCGTGTACCGTCGCTGGCCGACAACCGGACATTGGAGATCGCCGAGATTTCGCGCTCATTGAAAGCGCTGGCGAAAGAACTCAATATTCCGGTAGTTGCCCTGTCACAGCTAAACCGGAGTCTGGAACAACGTGCTGATAAACGCCCGGTTAACTCAGACTTGCGTGAATCCGGCTCTATCGAGCAGGATGCCGACTTGATCATGTTTATTTACCGTGATGAGGTGTATCACGAAAACAGTGAATACAAGGGCATCGCAGAAATTATTATCGGTAAGCAGCGTAACGGTCCAATCGGTACCTGTCGACTGACTTTCCAGGGCCAGTTCTCACGGTTCGACAACTATGCCGGCCCGGCGTTTGACGACGAATACTAATCTTAAAACACAACTATTTCAAACCACTGAAACAGGCACTATTCGGCCAGAAATTCCCGCAATGCATTGCTGAAAGTTTCTGCGTCACACCAGGGATCGGCATGTCCACAGCCCTTATCCAGTTCGAGTAGTGTGGCATCAGTCAGTCTGGCCAACGCTGTCGCTGGCCCCGGACTTACCACCCGGTCCCCCTTGCTGACAATAATCAATAGTTTTTCGTTGATGGCGTTTGCCGCTTTGGCTAAATCGTTGTCGAACTGCTCAGTAATATTATACGCAAGCATGGCCTGAGCCTGTCTGATTTTGTTCCAGGTTTGTCCGGTGGGTAGCTGGGCGCTTTTTGCGCGTTTGGCTATTTCGGCTTCAACATCCAGCCCATCGAAGGTCTCTGTCAGACTTGCCGGTGTTTGCCCCAGCATTCGCATAGCTGCCATAACTTCAAGCGGAGTCTGGCACTGGCATTCCAGGTGCCAGGCCATCAGTTTTATCCGTGTGGACCAGTTTATTATGTCGAATGCGGCGAGCTTAGGAGATCCAATGATCGAAGCATATCGGGTAGCAAAGCCTGGGTACTGAACAGCCCATTGAAGGGATTGCATAGCGCCCATAGACAGACCAACGATGGCATGTAAACTAGTTATTCCCAGCTTTTCTGTTAGCAAACGATGCTGCACAGATACCATGTCTGTAATAGTAAAAGTCGGAAATTGCCCCAGTGGTTGTGACTGGCTATTCGAGGGCGAAACCGACACGCCATTGCCAATTGCATCAACAATAATAACAAAGAAATTCTCGGGGCTGATGTATTGGCTATCCGCAAGATAAGCGTGTTCTTGTGACGAGCCACCATACCAGGTGGGAATTAATATGGCATTGCTTTTGGCTTCATTGAGCTTGCCATAGGTGCGATAACCTATTTTGCAATCCTTCAGGCTTGCTCCGCTGCTTAGACGACATGTACCAAAATCTGCAAAGCGTTGTTCGTCGCTTGCAAGTGCAGGAGGAATGAATTGAACGCACAACAGTAGTATTGAAAAAAGCCTGCCAGACAATGACATTGAGATGTCTCCACCGATATACTGAAGGATATAGTGAAGGATATTAGATGTATTTGGTATACAAGTCGGATAGTTTTTTAGTTGAAATGGTCTTTTACTGCGAAATAAAAAAACGCCCGCTATAAGCGGGCGTTTCTATGATTAACCAGTGTAGTCAGTGATTATTTCTTAGGTACAGAAATGGTTTCACTTACTTTCACTTCGATACGACGGTTAACGTGATGCGCTTCTTTGGTGTTTGCTGTATCCAGCAAACGCTCTTCACCGTAACCAACAGTCGTTAAACGTGACATATCGATACCGTAGTCTTTAACCAGTACAGCTTTCAGTGCATTCGCACGACGCAGTGACAGGTCTTTGTTGTAAGCAGCCGCACCTGGTGCTGAAGAGTGGCCTTCGATAACCGCTTTTGTTTTACCGTAGCGGTTCAGGAACTCTGCCAGGTCAACGATTTGCGGATCGCTGGTATCTTCAATTTTGGCACTGTTGTTTGCAAACAGAATGCGAACTTCGATTGACACTTTTTCGTCAGTGAAGATGGTACAACCGTTAGGGTGTACTTCATCGCCAGCCGGTGTGTCAGGACACATGTCTTTGCTGTCTACAACGCCATCGGCGTCAGTATCTGGCTCAATCGCACAGCCTTTACCGTCAACTGCGGTGCCGGCTGGTGTGTTAGGGCACTGATCTTTGCTGTTGATCACGCCGTCACCATCTTTGTCAGCGTCACAGCCCATTTCGTCTACTGGCGAGCCCATCGGCGTACCAGGACAACGGTCCAGGCGATCGATCACGCCGTCGTTATCAGCATCAGCCGGTGCTGCCATCGCCGGAGCTGGTGCAGTATAAGTAGACTGAGTAGATTCGCCGAATGTATAGGATACACCCAGTTTTGCGCTTACGTCATAAAGACTTTCACTCAGGTCACGGTAAGCGGCCAGTTCTGTGATGATGCTCCACTTATCAGATACCGCCCACTGTTTACCCAATCCGTAACCCAGTAATTGGTAGTCATCATCCAGTTCCTGGTGATACAAACCACCAAACGCATAGAACATGTCATCCAGGAAGAAATACATAGCGTCAACACCTATCATAGGTCCGCTTTCACCATTTCCACCGTTGGCGCCGTCAAGGTCCAGGTAAGAAGCAGAGATACGCGCAGCCCAGTTTTCGTCGAAACGGAAACCAGCTTCGGCACCAATGCCAAAACCATCATCAATTTGTGCAGCTGGCTGAGGCTTGCCTGCGTCAGTGCTGTAATACGTGCCGTAACCGCCTACCCAGTTTTTTGGCTTAGACTCTTGTGCCAATACGGGTGAAGCCACCAAGCCTGCGGCAATCAGTGCGAGAGTGATTGAAGTTTTTTTCATTGTAGACTTCCTGTTTTGCAATAAAGTGTGTCCTAAGCTCTATGCGAAACTTGTGCCACATTAGAGCTCTCCATATTTCAACGTTGAGTTTATTGCCCTTGCAGCGTGGCAATAATGGTGCGCGGGCCCGCGTGGTCGCGGTGTTCTCCAAGTGTAATACCTTGCCAGGTACCTAAGGCTAGTTTACCACGTTGTACAGGAATGGTTAACTGGCATCCAAGCAGACTGCTTTTGATATGCGCGGGCATATCATCCGGCCCTTCGTAGGTGTGTGTAAAGTACGGAGAGTTTTCTTTAACTGTATGATTAAAAAAGGATTCTAAATCCCTTCTTACAGATGGATCGGCATTCTCATTGATTGTTAAGCTGGCACTCGTGTGTTGCAGCATCAGGTGCAATAAGCCAACTTCAACATGCTTAATTTGCGGAAGTGCAGAGGTGATCTCATCAGTAATTAAATGAAAACCCCTTGAGTAGGGGCACAGAGTAATTTTTTCACAGTACCAGGAATTATTTATCAAAGCAGATTTCCAAATACGCTTTTCCAAGTTCGTGGTTAAAAGGCAGAATAATCTTCGGGCCATCAACCTGATGGCTGATAGAGTGTTGCTTTCCGGAGACAACCACGGGGGTTGCCATACCAAATTCAAATCCTTTCTCGGCTAAATCCCGTTTTGCGTTGCCACAAATCATATTGGTAACCTCGCCCACGAGATCAGCCACTTCTGCGTCAACTTCCTCCGGCGCCTCACCAACCATCTTTAACATGATGTCCAGAATCAGCTTTTCTTCGAAGGTAATTGACATTGAACCTTTTATATTGGGGCCGACCATGCCAATTAATCCAGACACATCGCCTGAGGCGACATCGGAATTTTTTCGCTTCGGCTTGCCCGGAGACAGCGTGGTTTGTGCCATCGTCTCAAGAACATTGAGTAATCCCGCAATGAACGGGTTAACAAACTCAGCATTCATGGTGTTCTTCTCCCATCTCCAATGACTCGCTTTCCTGGCAATCAGCGCAGAGTCCGTGAGCTTCAATTGTTTGTTTGGAAATCTTAAACCCGTGTTGTTTGGCCTGGTTGTCGAGTGTCTCTTTCAGACCTTCTGACTGTATCTCAGAGACGTCACCACAACTGTCGCAAATTAGAAACTGTACCGGGTGATGACAACCAAAATGATAGCAGGCAACAAACGCATTGGTAGACTCCAGTCGGTGAATCAGACCAAAGTCGAGTAAAAAATCCAGCGCGCGATACACCGTCGCGGGTTTTGCGCTTGATTCTGTCTCTTTTAGGCCATCCAGCAGTTCATAAGCGCCGGTTGGGCCGTGCTTGTCGAGCATTAGCTCGTACACTTTTTCCCGCAATGGCGTAAATCTGGCGCCGCGTTGTTCACAGTATGCTCTGGCTTTATTAATGATTGTTGCGTTTTTCATGCGTTATTATGTTCTTACGTCAGTCTGTACCCGTTGTACTTTACAGATAATAAGCTATTGATTCTACGTTATTACTCGGTTACGGGTTGTTGAACCAGCCCATGCATATGCTGTATAAGCTCGTCTTCCAATTCGAATCGCTCTACCAGAGCCTCGCCAAGTTTGGCTATTGATTGCTCAAACTCCATGGCGTGGTCGGGATGAAAGTTGTCGGCATAACTATCGTTAAAATCCAATGCCTGGTCGGTCGTCGCTGCGATTAAAGGATACAAGCGTTGTTTGAGTTGTTGTCCGGTAGTGTCGTCGCCCACTAGCATCTCATAAACCTCAAAATGCCCGGCAGACAGGTAATCCATCAGCAAGGTACAAAACTCACTGACTTCGTTGGCATCGGGTAGCGACTCGCGACGTTGGTAGTTTACGCCTGCCAGTTCACAATATTGAATTAGCAATTGCTTACGGCCGAGCAGCCACCCATCAATGGTGTTGTTTGCGCCACCCCAGCGCTGCTTTGCGACTTCTACCTGATTTAACATCCAAAGACACCTTCGCTGCTATAACCACTTTATTTGAGTATAACACCGCCTCACAGACGTACAAATCACAGACACTAATATTTACGATTTCATGCGCTTTTCTTCTGTGAACGATGCGCTAACAGGCTGAATATGCCAGTAAAAAAGTTTTAGCCACTGCGTGTTACAGCGTGCTGGGTTATACTCTTGGCTGCAATGTTCATCACAGGAAAGTCAACGTGCTGGAATTAACTAAAAGCAGTGCTGCTCAGGCTGGGCTATGGCTTATTGTTAGCCGGGATCAAATCATCGTGCCAGCGGGCGAGGCCACAATGCCAAAGCTGGAATGGCAGTCGTTGCATTTTATTCATCATTACAAAGACCAGGTAAGACAACTAAACGCTGCTGATTTACCACTCGACGTGCCGTTGTATGTGGTTGATCTGGGCGCTGAGCAAATCTCCGAGCCGGGGTGGGAAAGCGTGTCATTCAGACAATTACTGGTTAGTGAAGAACGGGTTGCCTATGAAGCACTGGCCAGAGCCTGGCAGTATGTGCATTTCATGCGTACGCACCGATTTTGCGGGCAGTGTGGTTCACCCACCCAAGCAATTGACTGGGAAATGGCGGTTCAATGCCGCCAATGTGGTCATCGCTGCTACCCCCGGGTGTCGCCTTGTACCATTGTTGCCATTTATCGCGGTGAAGAGATCCTGTTAGCCAGAAGTGTCAGACATCGCAACTCTGACATGTATTCCATTATCGCTGGATTTGTAGAAAGTGGCGAAAGCGTTGAGCAGGCTACACACCGTGAAATTCTGGAAGAGGTCGGTGTCAGGGTAAAAAATCTGGAATACTACGGCAGCCAGGCCTGGCCTTTCCCGCACTCGCTGATGATGGGCTATTTTGCAGAGTACGACAGCGGTGACATTGTGATTGATGAAAAAGAAATCGTCGAAGCCGATTGGTATCACATTGATAATCTGCCAACTACGCCGCCGACGTTGTCGATTGCCGGCAAAATGGTGAACACGCTGGTTGAACGTCTAAAAGCGCAGCGTTCTTCTTAATACAGGTATTATTGAGAGCCGAAGCGTCGGTTAAAGTGGTAACTGGCGTCGGCTTTTGACCTGATTCAACACAATGGTGGTGTCGACTTTGGCGACTGTTTCGATATCACCCAGTTTCTCTTTTATAAACCGGTCGTAGCTCGCGAGGTTGCGGGTAGCAACGCTCAGCATGTAGTCGTAGCTGCCGGTCACCACAAAACACTCTTGTACTTCGTTGAGTTGTTCAACGGCTCGCTCAAATTGTGCGGCGTTTTCTTTTGAGTTGCGCTGCAGTTGCACGAACACAAATGCGGATATCTCAATGCCAACCAAAGAGCGGTTTATTTCGGCCGTGTAGTGATCAATAACGCCTGCTTGCTCGAGCCTTTTGATACGGCGTAGGCAAGGCGTAGGTGAGAGATGAACCTTTTCTGCCAACTCGGCATTCGTCATACGGCCATCATCCTGTAGCGCCCGTAAAATCGCCAGATCCGTTTTGTCTAAATTTATTGGCATAAAATGCTATTAAACCTGAATTTGTTAAACTTAAAAACTCATATATCTGATAATCATAGAGCCTTGTGACCTAAATGACTAGTGGGGCTGGGCTATACTTAGGCTTAGTATTCACTATGGAACAGTCAAAGAGGCCACAATAATGAGCACGCCACTGGTTAATGATTTTGATCATTGGATTCGAACCCGGTTTGTTGATATCAATACGGAGCTGGAGCATCGCTATTTTGCTCAGCAACGCAGAGAGGAAGTAAGCCATGTCGGTGATGATCTGAAAACCAGCCTGTTGGAAGAAAGCGGTGAGTTTATTCGCTCGTTATTGGGGGAAGGCAATACCGATGAAGGTTTTGACAGTGGGTTTGATTTGCTTGGTAATGTGGGATTTGTACTGGCAGCCTGCCGCAGGCACGAAATCGATGAGCAACACCCAACGCTGAAGAACGCCTCAGCCCTTGCTATGCAACTGGGCGCCTCGTTGGGCGTAGTACCGCGATTTGCTTCCGCGCATTTGGAAACACACAATCGCGCGATAAATGGTAAATACAAAACATTTACGCACCTGGAAGATGAGAAGACGTTTCTCGATTACAACACGCGAGGAGTGTTCGGCTTTGTACGCGCATCAGAAGCCTTGTTGCATACGCTGCCTCTGGGCATATCTCATCCGGTCACGTTGGATCTACTCAATGTTGCGCGCGTTGCTTTACAGCAGGTAGTGGAGAATAACACGGCGTTGTTTAACGAACTGGATGTCGACCGCTTCTTTTACAATGTACGACCTTACTATAAAACCCACAAAGTGGGCCGTCATGAGTATCGCGGTGCGAATGCCGGTGACTTTGCGGGTATCAACGTCATCGATTTGTTGCTCGGTTTGTGCCGGGGGGACGACCCTTACTATTCGCAATTGTTGGTGGATAAATTTTTGTTTATGCGTCCGGAAGAGCAACTGATTTTGCGAGACTGTATGCGCAGAACCAGTCTGATGGATGCGTTTTTAAACGCCACAGAAGCAGAACGCAACGCCAGTTGGTTCAAACCGCATTTACAGGCTTTCCTGGCGGTGTGCGAGGCGCATGGCGAAACGGCCCGACAACATCACGAACAGCTGATTTCCCGGTTCATTGAAAGTCCGGCTGCAAAATACGAATTAACCAAACGCCAGGATATGACTGCCAGTGGACCGCCTTTGGAAGTTTTGTTGGCAGCGCTTCAGAAACTACACGACTTACGCACGGCTGCGCCACGCGACGATATTCCTACGCGTTACAACGATGTTCAAACACTCAAAGGGTTCCTGTAACTTATGGATATTCAATCTTTATTTACGCAAAAAGACGGCATATATCTGCTAAATCATTCTGTTGGTTGCATGCCCGCCAGTACCCGTGAGGTCGCGGAGGCACAGTTTTTCGATGCCTGGGAAAACGGTACGCCAGATCCCTGGTCACGGTGGTTTCCGGTGTTTGAACAATTTCAGCAAAGCCTGGGCAAGCTGTTTAATTCGGATGCCAGTCAGTTTTGCCCGCAACAAAACGTGTCCAGTGGGCTAAGCAAGTTACTGAGCGCATTCCCGCCGGCCAGCCAGAACAACGGCCGCAACGTGATCCTGATTTCTGAGAATGACTTTCCGTCAATCGGCTTTGTTATGCAGCAGGCAAGCTACTATGGCTATGAAGTCCAGTTCATTAAAGACGATGAAGATGTACTCGATACCGCTACCTGGCAAACGCATCTGACTGAGCGGGTGTATGCAGTACTGATCACCCACGGACACTACAACTCAGGGAAGCTTGTGCCGGTAAAAGACGTCATCAGTATCGCTCGTCAGCAGGGCGTAATGAGTATTGTTGATATTGCACAAACGGCGGGTGTTATTCCTATTGATTTCACGGACTGGCAGCCTGATGTCGTTGCCGGTTCGTGTGTGAAGTGGCTGTGTGGCGGCCCGGGAGCAGGCTTTCTTTGGGTAAGTAAACAAATACTGAATCACCTTGAGCCCGTCGATATCGGCTGGTTCTCCCACAAGAATCCATTTGAGTTCAACATTCACAATTTTGAGTACGCAGAATCCGCGCTGCGTTTCTGGGGCGGGACACCGTCTGTGTTACCGTATGCCATTGCGAAAAACAGCATCGACCAGATGTGCAGAATTGGCGTAAAAAAGGTGCGTGAGCACAACGTCATGCTGGCCAGAAAAGTCATTGATGCCTTGCCAGCCTCGTGGCTGGTTTCGCCTGATGAGGATCAATATCGAACCGGTACTCTGGTTGTGAATCCGCCAAATCGAGATGCAATAGAAGCCAGGCTCAATGCGTTAAATGTTCACTTTGATGTGCGAAAACGCGGTTTCCGGTTGTCTGCGCATATATACAATTCGCCAGAGCAAATCGAACAGGTTATCAATGCGTTATTGTAACTGCCTGAATAATCCGGCCAGATTGAACTGCGCCAGCTAACACGCCTTTCGAGCAAGCGGTGGGGCAGGTAGTGTCTCACCGTATCACCAGTAAAATTAATCTAAGCACCGAATACTGCGCTTGTAATCCCAAAAATAATCGATTATCGTTTTTGCACATTCCGTCGGGGTGCCTTTGCTACGGCTTTGGCTGAGAGATAGTGTCTATCAACCCGGTGAACCTGATCCGATTAGTATCGGCGTAGGGAACGGATAAGATCACACGTGTCTCCTTGCGTGCGATCCCGCATTCTTTTCCTATGTCGCTCAGTTTTTCTGGTGATATAGATGACAACACAATCAACACCTATCGCATTAACCATCGCAGGCTCCGACAGTGGCGGGGGCGCGGGTATCCAGGCCGATCTCAAAGCATTTTCTGCCCACGGCGTATACGGGGCCAGCGTAGTTACCGCCGTTACGGCGCAAAACACGCAGCATGTCACAGCCGTTCACCCTATTCCCATCGATGTCGTTACCAAGCAAATCGACGCCGTGCTGTCGGACATCGATGTGGACGTTATAAAAATAGGCAGGTTGTTTTCGTCCTCGCTCATTGAAGCCGTTGCCGATGCCATTCGTGACTTCAAGGGGCTGGTTGTACTGGACCCGGTGATGGTAGCCAAATCCGGCGACCGGTTATTACAGGAAGACGCGGTAAGCGCGTTAAAATCCGCCCTGATCCCGCGCGTCGATTTACTGACTCCTAACCTACCCGAGGCCGCAGCCTTGCTGGGCGATGCTAGTACCGCCATGCCTGTTGTTTTACAGGCAAGTAATCTGTTGTCGTTGGGGGCTAAAAATGTGCTGATCAAAGGCGGTCACGGCACCGAAGACGTTTGTTCAGATTTATTGCTGCTGCAAGATGAGCAAGTCATTACGCTTGATACCCCCCGAATCGCGACCACCAATACCCACGGAACAGGTTGCACTTATTCGAGCAGCATCGCTGCTTGTCTGGCCAAAGGTATGTCCATGGCGCAAGCCGTGACAGCATCTAATGCCTACCTGCATGAGGCCATCATTCAGGCCGACACATTACAAATAGGGCAGGGACACGGCCCGGTACATCACTTTCACCACATGTGGGGGCAGCATGGCGAAGCCTGATGTTTCCCGCGTCACCCTTGTCGGGGCTGGTGTGGCAGGCTTGACCATTGCGACGGAATTGGTAAGTCGAGGCATTGTTCCGCATATCATCGACCGTGCGCCCGAGCCGGGTCCACAGTCTTGCAGTTGGTGGGCAGGCGGAATGCTGGCGCCGTATTGTGAGTCAGAAAGCGCAGAAGAACCGGTTGTACGGCTCGGCAGCAAAGCCGCCGACTGGTGGCAAAAGCACACGCAATTGGTACATCGCAAAGGTACGCTGGTACTGGCTATGCCGCGCGACCGGGCTGAATTACGCCGATTTGCTCAGCTTACGTCAGCGTTTCAGCAAGTGAATGAAGCGCAAATTAATGCGCTGGAACCAGACCTGGAGAATCGCTTTACTCAGGGCCTGTACTATGCCGATGAAGCACATCTTGCCCCGAGACACGCTATTCAAACATTGCGTCAACAACTCGCCGAAAAGGGCGTTCGTTTTACGGTCGATGATGCGGATATAGCAGCGCTGGCCACCGAGGGCACTGTTATCGACTGCCGCGGCACCAAGGCGCGGTCAGATGTGCATGGCCTGCGGGGTGTTAAAGGCGAAATGCTGATCCTGAAATGCCCTGAATTACAGTTTCAGCGGCCTATTCGCCTGCTTCATCCGCGCATTCCCCTATACATTGTGCCCCGCGGCGACGGCGTTTATATGCTGGGCGCAACACAAATTGAGAGCGAAGCCAGCTCGCACCCCACGGTGCGCTCGGTTATGGCGCTGCTGAATGCGGCCTACGCTATCAGCCCTTGTTTTGCAGAGGCCGACATTCTGGAAATCGGTGTCGATAGTCGTCCGGCCTTCAGCAACAACCTCCCTCAGATACATCGCTGTGGCAACGTCATTCGCGCAAATGGCCTGTACCGACATGGCTTTTTACTGGCCCCGGCTCTAGCAGAAATGGTGGCTAACTACCTGATACACAATGAAGAGCCCGAGTGGCTCACGGTCAACTCTGAGAGTTAAGTACGTTATGAAAGATATTCTTGTCAACAGTACGCCGGTGCTGTGCCAGTCAGACAATCTCGCGGCATTGCTTATTGAACTGGGTTATGAAAATGCGGTTGTCGCTACCGCGGTAAATGGTGAATTTGTTGCCCAGCACAGTCGTGGTACGTCGTTGCTGAAAACCGGCGACAAAGTTGAAATTCTCGCCCCGATGCAAGGAGGATAACGCGATGACCAAAACCTTTTATGGCACGTCACTGTCGTCTCCGCTCATGCTGGGTACCGCTCAGTACCCGTCGCCGGCCATACTTGCGGATGCATTTGCCCGCAGCAAAGCCAGTGTTGCCACGGTATCACTGCGCAGGGAGGCAAGCACAAATAAAGCCGGACAGGACTTTTGGCAGCTTGTGCAGTCGCTGAATGTGAAAATCCTGCCCAATACCGCAGGGTGTCACAGTGTTAAGGAAGCGGTTACCACGGCGCATATGGCGCGGGAAGTCTTTAATACAAGCTGGATCAAGCTTGAAGTCATTGGTGAGGAAGATACGCTGCAGCCGGACATTTTTGGCCTGGTGGATGCCGCCCGTATTCTGATAGAGGACGGTTTTCAGGTGTTCCCCTATACCACCGAAGATCTGGTGGTCGCCGACAAACTGGTCAGCCTCGGATGTGAAGTGCTGATGCCCTGGGGGGCGCCGATTGGGTCTGGTATGGGACTCAACAATGTATTCGGCTTACGGGCCCTGCGTGCTCACTTCCCGGAAATTCCCCTTGTTATTGATGCGGGACTGGGTTTGCCAAGCCAGGCTGCTCAGGCCATGGAGCTTGGCATGGACGCCATCCTGCTGAATACCGCAGTCGCTAAAGCTGGCAACCCTGCGCAAATGGCTGAAGCGTTTGCAAAGGCCATTAACGCTGGTCAGTTAGCGGCGTCGGCCGTGCCCATGGAACCTCGTGATCTGGCATGTCCGTCTACGCCGTTGTTTGGTCAGGCAGAGCTGAGTTAAATCATGACAAAAACACTGAGTTCGTTTTACCCCATTTTTGATAGCGCAGACTGGATTGAACGTCTGGTGCCACTTGGCATTAAGCTGGTTCAGCTGAGAATAAAGGATCTGCCCGAGGATGACATTGCTCAACATATTCGGCGAGCCCAGGCGGTCTGCCGTCAGCACAATTGCACACTGATTATTAACGATTACTGGCAGTTGGCTATGTCGATGGGTTGCGATTGGGTGCATCTGGGGCAGGAAGATCTGGATACGGCAGACATTGATGCGATTCGGGCAGCAGGATTACGCCTTGGCATCAGTACCCATGATCACCAGGAACTAAAACGTGCGCTGGCATTGTCGCCGGACTACGTTGCCCTAGGGCCGGTTTATCCCACTATTCTGAAAAAAATGAAGTGGCATGAGCAAGGCCTGGGCCGGGTTACCGAGTGGAAATCCCTGGTCGGTGATATGCCGCTGGTGGCAATTGGTGGAATGTCTACAGACAGGGCGGCTTTGGCGTTTTCAGCCGGTGCCGATATCGTCGCGGCGGTCACTGATATCACCTTACACGCAGATCCGGAGTTACGCGTGAAACAGTGGCTGGAGGCCTGTTCGTGAACCGCTATACACGACAAACCTGCTTACCTGAAATCGGGAATAGCGGCCAGCTGCGTCTGGAAAACGCCCACGTACTGATTGTTGGGGTGGGAGGGTTGGGCTGCGCTGCCCTGCCTTATTTAGCAGGGGCCGGGGTCGGCAAAATGACCCTGATAGACCCGGATACCGTGTCAGAGTCAAATTTACACCGTCAGGTATTGTACAAGGAAGCTGATATTGGCAACCCGAAAGTCGCCTGTGCCCGGGACTGGGTTTCTCAGCACAATGCGGTGCTTGAGGTAGTGACTCACTTCCGCGCTTTGAGTCCCGACGACGCGGACAAACTGTGTGAACAAGCTGACATCGTTCTGGATTGTGCCGATAGTTTTGCGGTGAGTTACACCTTGTCTGACGCCTGTATGCGCACACGAACGCCCTTGATATCCGCGTCTGTACTTGCGTTTGCCGGCTATGTGGGTGGTTTCTGCGGCACCAGGCCTTCCTTACGCGCAGTGTTCCCGGATCTGCCTGCTCAGGCACAAAGTTGTGCATCTGCCGGTGTAATGGGACCGGTTGTTGGTGTACTGGGCTGCCTGCAAGCTCAATTTGCGCTGAATACCTTGCTGGCCATAGAGCCGAGTCCCGTTGGGCAATTGCTATCGGTGGATTTGAAGAATCTGCAGCAAAGTGGTTTCCGGTTCGATTCCGCCAGTGAGCCACCAACGCAGGATGCACTGACCTTCATCAGCCCTCGCGATATAACACAAGAAGATTGGGTGGTGGATGTACGTGATGGCATGACTAAAACGTCGCGCCAATCTGACGCAATCGTACAGCACTTCTCACTGGATGATTTCAGAATCCGGCAATATAAGCCCGACGCGCACCGTCGCGCAATCATTGTGTGTAGAACCGGTTTAACGGCGTGGCGTGCCGCCCGGTTATTACAAACCTACTGGCAAGGCGATATTCGCCTGATAGCGATGGGTAATGCCCCTTTGTAACAACACGCTTTTTCTCTCTGTAAAAACGTAACAATAATGGAACTGACTATGACAACGTTACCTGAACTGCCGAACTACGGCCGCACTTTTTCACTTATGCGTGAGGGATGTATTGATGAATGGGAAACCTACGTCGGCCACCCGTTTGTGCAGGGTTTACGCGATGGCTCTTTGCCGCAACCTGCCTTTTTGCATTACATGATTCAGGATTATGTTTATTTGGTGCATTACGCCCGGGCCTGGGCCCTGGGGGTCGTTAAAGCGGAGTCGCCCGAAGAAATGCGGTTATGCGCCGCGACCGTGGATTCGCTGATCAATCATGAATTTTCCCTGCATATCGAAACCTGCGCCGCACAGGGTATTGATGAGCAGACCGTCTTCAATGCCAAGGAAGATTTGGAGACGATTGCATATACACGTTATGTGCTGGACTCCGGGCTGCAGGGGGATTTCCTCGATTTGATTCTGGCGCTTGCTCCCTGCGCTTTTGGTTATGGCGAAATTGGCCTGCTGCTGAAGGATGCAAATTATGTTGGACACCCCTATGAAAAATGGATCGCAACCTACAGCGGTGACAAGTTTCAGGACGTGTGCGTGAAAGTCGGGCATCTCGTTGATCTTGCAATTGAGCGCCGGGTTGGCAACGAACCAACCAGCTCGCCGCGTTGGTCAGCCATGCAGGCCCGCTTTACCAAAGCGGTGGAACTGGAATCGGCGTTTTGGGGAATGGGCTTAAAAGCCGTCAAATAGTCCTACGCTGGTTGTTGCCTGCGGACCGAAAGGAGACAAGGATAGATATATGCTTGATAGCACGACTGTAATTTTATGGCTGGTTGTATTTGCCGGGCTCTATGCGGTACTGGGCTTGTACTACAACGGCAAACATCAGGGCACACTCGATGATTTTATTGTGGCCCGAAATAGTCAGGGGAGTCAGGCGACGTTTGCCACCTTACTGGCGACCACAATGGGCACCTGGATATTGTTTGGCCCCGCTGAATCGGCGGTTTGGGGGGGCGTTGGCGCGATAGCCGGCTATGCACTGGGTACATTAGCGCCGTCTTTTCTTATGGTTCCGCTGGGCGTGAGACTGCGCCGGATCATGCCGAATGGCTATGCATTAACTGAGTTTGTGCGTGTGCGATACGGCAATGGTGTGTATGGATTTGTGTCGTTTATCATGCTGTTTTACATGTTTATTGGGCTGACCGCGGGCCTTACGGGTATTGCGCAGCTTGTCGCCCTGGTCGCACCTATACCGCTTTGGATCACTGCCAGTATTGTGATGGTTGCGACACTGGCGTATACCCTGGGCGGCGGCTTGAAGGTATCTATTTTTACTGATCGCATTCAGTTGTTGGTGATCTTGCCATTCATTGCGATTCTGCTTCTGTTCGGGTGGCAGTACACGGGAGGCATGAAACCGGTTTTCGATGGCTTGATGGAAAAAGCCCCACAACTACTAAATCCTTTCGACACCCAGGGGCTGGAAACCGGTATCACGTTTTTTCTGGCCGTCGGTTTAACGGGCTTGTTTTACCAGGGCACCTGGCAACGCATATTTGCTGCCAGGAACAGTCGGACCCTGCTCAAAGGTTTTGTGTTCAGCGGGCTGTTGAGCTTCCCGGTTATTGCGGCAATGGGGCTGTTCGGTCTGGCTTTTGTTGGGTTAAGTCTGCCCGGAGACGGGTCAACTGCACTGTTTACCATAGTGCTGAACGAAGCGCCGTACTGGCTGATAGTCGGCATAATCCTGTTCGGGCTGGCGCTAATCATGAGTAGTGCAGACTCTACAATTAGTGGTCTCAACAGCTTGTTTATTGTCGATCTCCGTCGCGTGTTTCCTCGCATGAATGCCAGCGAGCTTAAAGTGATATCCCGCTATTTGCTGGTAATCCTGTCTATGATTGCGCTGTATGTGGCGTCACAAGGACTGAGTATTCTGTACTTGTTTCTGCTGGCTGATCTATTGTGTTGTGCTGCTGCATTTCCGGTGTTTTTCGGCTTTTACAGTCAGCGATATCAAAGTTATCAGGCCATTATTGGTATTCTGAGCGGCATCGTTGCCGGGTTATTTTTCTTCCCTCTGCCGGGCGAGGCCGCGCTGCATTTATACGAGGCCTTCTTGCTTGCCACCTTTGTGCCGGTGGTCGTTTCACTGGTTTTATTGCTGCTACCGGTAAGTAAACGCTTCGAATTTTCCACAGTAGCGAAACAGACAGAATTACTTTTTTCGGGTAAATAACAATTGGAAAGGCAGGCGGCGCTAGCTTGCGTTTATGAGTCTGGTTGCTGACATACTTTACGTTTGTGTCAGTGATCAGGCCCTGATTACAGGCAATAAAAAACCTCGCCGAGGCGAGGTTAGGAATGGTTTAGCGAGGGCCCGTAAACGAGCTTCTTTAATTTGTGAACAGAATGTTAACTTTAAGTTTGACATAAATCAAGTTAATTCTTTCAATCACGTGCATCGATTTCATTTTTACCCATGAAAACGGAATTCTTGCTATACTCGCCGCCAATTTCAGTATCCATTTCAGTATTTGGGGATAAGCATGGCAGATTCGAGTGGCACAGTTGAACGCCCAGCCTTAAAAAACGACCGTTACCTTCGCGCATTGTTAAAGCAACCGGTAGATATGACACCGGTGTGGATGATGCGCCAGGCTGGTCGTTATTTACCAGAATATAAAGCCACACGGGCCGAAGCCGGTGACTTTATGTCGCTGTGCAAAAATGCTGAGCTTGCATGCGAGGTCACTCTGCAGCCGCTGCGTCGTTTTCCGCTGGACGCCGCCATACTGTTTTCAGATATTCTGACTATCCCTGATGCCATGGGCCTGGGTTTGTATTTTGAAACCGGCGAAGGTCCGCGCTTTAAAAATCCAATTGAAAGCAAGGCTGACGTCGACAAACTGGGCGTACCGGATCCGGAAGGCGAGCTGCAATATGTCATGAACGCCGTACGCACTATTCGTCGCGAACTCAAAGGTGACGTACCCTTAATTGGATTCTCAGGCAGTCCATGGACATTGGCGACATACATGGTGGAAGGCGGTTCAAGTAAAGCTTTCACCAAGATCAAGAAAATGGCGTTTAGCGAGCCTCAGACCCTGCATGCATTACTTTCAGTATTGGCTGACTCTGTTACGTCTTACCTCAATGCGCAAATTGCTGCCGGTGCACAGTCGGTGATGATTTTCGACACCTGGGGCGGCGTGTTGTCTCCTCGTGATTACAAAGAATTCTCATTGCAGTACATGCACAAGATCGTTGATGGCCTGACACGTGAAAGCGAAGGCCGCAAGGTACCGGTTACACTGTTTACTAAAAATGGCGGTATGTGGCTGGAAGCGATTGCAGCAACAGGCTGTGATGCGGTAGGCCTGGACTGGACCATTGATATTGCCGATGCAAAGGCACGTGTAGGCGACAAAGTGGCGCTGCAGGGCAACATGGACCCGTCAATGTTGTATGCGCAGCCGGCACGTATCGAGCAGGAAGTTGCTGATATTCTGGCTGGATTCGGAGAAGGCACAGGACACGTGTTTAACCTGGGCCACGGCATTCATCTGGATGTGCCACCTGAGCACGCCGGCGTGTTCGTTGAAGCGGTACACCGCCTGAGTAAGCCTTACCACAAGTGATTCTGCACCTGGTGTCTGAGGCGTAGCAACGTGTTATACAAGGCTACGTCATCAGGCGTCGCGCGGTAGCCCTTTCTCTATTGTTCTCACCAGCCGGGTTATCTGGCGTGGCCTGCTAAGCGCATCGCCGTTCTTCTGTTGCTGTCTTTCTAACGCCCATTCAAAATGGGGGCGCAATATCTCGCAGGCGTCAGGTAGTGCTTCTGTAAGTAAGTGAATATAGCGTTCGTCGTATGAGGCGTTGCCAATTGCCACGCTAACATTACGACGCCATTTCGTATAACCAATCCGGCGGATCGGCGACCCTTCGGTATTGCGCAAAAACGTGTCTTCATCCCAACTGAACAGTGTCGCCAGGCTCTGGCCATGTAATACCTTCCGCGGGTGAAAGTCTGCTTCGTCGGTGAGAGGCGCGTACCGGTTCCACGGGCAGATAAGCTGGCAGTCATCACAGCCGTAGAGCCGGTTTCCCATGGGCTCGCGAAATACCTCGGGGATCACACCGTCATATTCAATGGTTAGGTAAGAAATGCAGCGCCGGGCATCTACAACATAGGGCGCAACAATGGCCTGAGTAGGACAAATAGTCATGCAGGCCGTGCAAGTGCCGCAATGTTCCTCTGAAGTGGGTTCATCGACTGGCAGCGGCAGGTTAATAAACAACTCGCCAAGAAAAAACCACGAACCTGCCTGTTTGTTCAGGGTAAGGCTGTGTTTACCCGTCCAGCCAATACCGGCTTTTTCGGCAATGGCATGTTCAAGCACCGGGGCTGAGTCTACAAAAGGGCGAAACTGAGTATCTGCCAGTTCGGCCTGAATTTTTTCCCCCAGTTTTTTTAATTTACTGCGCAGTACCTTATGGTAGTCACGGCCCAGTGCGTAGCGGGAGATATACCCGATATCCGGATTATTCAGGTGTTTGGCAAACGAGGCGTCGGGAGGGAGATAGTCCATGCGTACCGAAATTACCCGCAATGTACCGGGCACCAGTTCAGCGGGTCGCGCACGCTTCATGCCGTGATTGGCCATAAAGGCCATGTCGCCGTGATACTGGTTATCCAGCCATGATTGCAGGGCAGCCTCGTGCTGACTCAGATCAATATCGCTAATGCCAACCTGCTGAAAACCTAGCGCATTGGCCCAAGCCTTGATATCGTCTACCAACTTGTAAAGATCTATCGATTGTAACTCGGACATGTACACATGCTAGATACCCAACTCATCGACAGCTTACCATATAAACTCTATCGCGCCGACCAGGTGCGCGAAAATGAACGTACCGCCGCAGAAAAAGCCGGCGTTGAAATGTTTACCTTAATGGAGCGCGCCGGTAAGGCCGTATTCCACCAGTCACAATTACTGTTACCCAATACCGATGTGTATTTGGTTTTAGTCGGGCAGGGTAATAATGCGGGCGACGGCTACATTGCGGCAATCAATGCCAAAAAAGCGGGCAAGCAAGTGCTACTTTGCGCCATTGAACCTCATCGTATCCTCGAAGGGGATGCGGGTGTTGCGCAACAAAAATGGCTGGATGCCGGCGGGAAGATAGAGCCGTTTAATCGAGGGTATTTAGCAAAATGCGGTCTGGTCATCGATGCCTTACTGGGCACTGGGATTAACAGCTATATTCGCAATGAATTTGCCGACGTGATTGATGCGGTGAATAAATCCGGTAAACCTGTAGTTAGTATTGATGTGCCATCCGGGCTAGACGCCAATACCGGTCAGTCGTTAGGGCGCTGCGTTGAAGCCGATGTCACCGTGACATTTGTCGGTATTAAACCGGGTCTGACTACCGGGGCGGGCAAACAGTCCTGCGGTACCCTGGTATTCGACGATTTAGGTATCGGTAAGCCGTTTGTTGAACTGGCGCGTTCGTGCGGTTCGTTGCTGAATATTGAGCAATTTAAGGGGCTGGCTCCGCGTGATGTTCACAGCCATAAAGGCACCTATGGCCGGTTGTTGTGTATTGGCGGCAACCGCGGCACAGCTGGCGCAATTCGACTTGCCGGTGAGGCAGCGTTGCGATCAGGTGCCGGGCTGGTGAAAGTGTTTTGTCATGAAGGTTCAACGGTACAGGTGAGTGCCGGACGACCAGAGCTGATGGTAACCTGTGATAACTTGCACGAAGCACTGGACTGGGCATCGTGTGTCGTTATTGGACCTGGCTTGGGGCAGGACGACTGGGCGCTGGCAGCATTCGAACTGGCTATGAAGCACTGTCAGACTCACCCAAAACCCATGGTGATCGATGCAGACGCGCTAAATCTACTCAGCAAGCATGCACTGTCGTACTCCATTACCGATTGTATTCTTACCCCACATGCTGGCGAAGCCGCGAGACTACTGAATATGTCAGTAGATGAAGTCGAGGCGGATCGCTTTAACAGCGTGAAACAATGTGCTCAGCGATTCCATGCTACTTGTGTGTTAAAGGGCGCAGGTACCATTATTGATAATGAAACCAAAACCTGGGTGTGTCAGCACGGCAACCCTGGTATGGCCACGGCTGGCATGGGCGACGTATTAAGTGGTATTCTTGGCGCTTTGCTTGCGCAGGGGCTAAGTAAAGATATTGCCACTAAATACGGCGTATCTATCCATGCTAAAGCGGGTGATGAAGTGGCGCGTTTATACGGTGAACGCGGCATGCTTGCCAGCGACCTGTTTGAGTCTGTGCGAGCGCTAATCAATCAGTAACAGGCGTGCCTGCACGCCGTTTTGGGAAGCAAAAGTAAACCATGACCACGGCACACGGTGATTTTTATGCAGCAAGTGAAGACGATACGGCGAAACTTGCTGCTGATTTGGCTTCGGCCACAACGTCGCAGCTAGCGAAAGGCGTAATCATCTACCTTCAGGGCGATTTGGGGGCGGGTAAAACGACGTTTAGCCGCTATTTTATCCGCGCTTTTGGCCATTCAGGCAACGTTAAGAGTCCAACCTATACGCTGGTGGAGCCTTATGAGTTAGGCAAATTAACGCTGTATCATTTTGATTTGTACCGTTTAGGGGACCCGGAAGAACTCGAGTTTATGGGTATCCGGGACTATTTCGACACGAATCAAATCTGTTTGATCGAATGGCCGCAAAATGGGGGCCAATGCTTGGCACCGGCGGATTTAGTGATTAGTATAGAATCAAATGGTACGGGACGTCGTTTCAGTGTGAACGCGGAATCGCAGACGGGACAGGCGATTTTGCAGCAGTGTAAACGCATTTAACGGCTGGCCGGAATGCTGGCAAGACGGTGTACCCATTGGATTACACAGCCTGAATAACTACAATTGATGACCAGGGCTTGTCATGTTGCGCGGTAAATTAATATTACTACTAAGTTGGTGCTTACTAGCGTTTAACGCTATTGCAAGCAACGACATCAAAGACGTTCGGGTATGGCCAACCAGCGCCAGCACGCGGGTGGTTTTTGATCTGAAAAACGCGCCCGAATTCACCTATTTTACGTTGAGTAATCCACATCGACTGGTTATCGACCTGGCTAATACCCGCAGTGACACTCCGCTCAAATTAGACAACACGGGCAGCTTACTGAACAAGGTTCGCTACTCAACACCCAAAAATAAAGCCTCTACGCGCGTGGTGATTGAACTCGCCCGCAAAGCAGAAACGTCGCTGTTCGCCGTGCCTCCGGCCGACAACCTGGGGCACAGACTTGTGGTAGATTTACTCGACTCGGCCCCACAAAGCAGTGGTGTGGTGCTCGATATGAATCAATCCAGTCGCGACCGGGATATCATTGTTGCGATAGATGCCGGTCATGGTGGTAAAGACCCTGGTTCAATTGGGCCTGCCGGTACTTACGAAAAGAATATTACCCTTAGCATCGCCAAAATGCTGGAAGATCGCATTAACAAAGAAGCCGGTATGCGGGCAGTTATGACGCGTAATGGTGACTATTATATTTCACCCAACAAACGCCCGGAAGTGGCGCGTCAGCACAAAGCCGACTTACTGATTTCTATTCATGCCGATGCCTTCACACAGCCTGAACCCAGAGGCGGTTCGGTGTGGGTGTTGTCTATGCGTCGGGCCGACAGTGAATTAGGTCGCTGGCTGGAAAAAACAGAGCGACATTCCGAATTGTTAGGTGGCGCAGCCGAGGTGATTTCAGACAACGCGTCCGAGCGCTATCTGGCGGAAACCATTCTGGGGTTGTCTATGGACCACTCCATGTCGACCAGCTATGACTTAAGCAAGAAGGTCATCAGTGAGTTAAAAGGCGTAACCCGACTGCACAAAAGATCGCCCCAGGCCGCCAGCCTGGCGGTATTAACCGCGCCGGATATCCCGTCGATTCTTGTTGAGGTCGGCTTTATCTCAAATCCTCAGGAAGAGAAGAATCTCAACTGGTCTAAATACCGTCAGCAATTGGCTGATGCCATGTTTAGCGCCACAAAACGCTATTTTGAGCAAACCCCGCCCGATGGTACACTATGGGCGTCTCGCAAAGCGGAAAATCGCACCCATAAAGTGCGCAGTGGCGAGTCGTTGTCGTTGCTAGCGCAGCGTTACAACGTGAAGGTAAGCAGTATCAAACGTGCCAATAACCTCACCAGCGACATGGTGCGAATCGGGCAGGTGCTTACCATTCCCAGTACCTGATTTACGCCGCACGCCGTTACACAAGTTTTCAAGCAAAATACACAGGACCGCCCTTGCCCATTCAGCTATTGCCACCTCGACTTGCCAACCAGATCGCTGCCGGAGAAGTTGTCGAGCGCCCGGCTTCCGTTGTGAAAGAACTGGTTGAGAACAGTTTGGACGCGGGAGCGAATCGCATTGAACTGGATATCGAAAAAGGCGGACACAAGCGCATTAAACTGCGGGACAACGGCAGTGGCATAGCAAAGCACGAGCTAGAACTTGCGCTGTCGCGACATGCCACCAGTAAAATATCGACACTGGACGATCTGGAACAAATACTCTCGTTAGGTTTTCGCGGTGAGGCGCTTGCCAGTATCTCTGCGGTAAGCCGTCTGACGTTGACGTCTAAACCAGCAGCGCAAGAGCAGGCCTGGCAAGCGTGTTGTGAAGGGCGTGATATGGCAGTGCAGGTCCAGCCTGCGGCCCACCCTGACGGCACAACCATTGACGTGATGGACATTTTTTATAATACGCCAGCCCGCCGTAAGTTTCTGCGCACTGAAAAAACCGAATATCAGCACATTGAAGAGGTGATCAAACGCATTGCCCTTAGCCGGCCGGACGTCACGTTTGTATTGCGCCACAATGGCAAGGTCACCAAGCGTTTTGCCGGCTCAAACGATCTGGCGGTAAGAGTCGGGCAGGTGTGCGGACAAAAGTTTGTGCAGCAAGCTATCCACACCCAGTGTGACTATGCGTCTATTAAGCTCGAAGCCTGGCTTGGCGACGCTCGCCAGCTTCGCAGCAGCAATGACTGCCAGTACAGTTTTGTTAATGGTCGCGGTATGCGCGATAAATTGATATTGCACGCGTTGCGTCAGGCGTATGATTCGGTGTTGGGAAGTGCTGAGCAACCCGCCTTTGTGGTTTACCTCACCATTGACCCACGTGAAGTCGACGTGAATGTGCATCCTGCCAAGCACGAGGTCCGCTTTCAGCAAGGCAGGCTGGTTCATGACTTTATTTGTAAGACCGTGTGTGATGCGCTGAGCGAAAGCAGTGACTTCGCAGTTGATCATGACATACAGCAAGATACCGGACACGATTATATTCGTCCGCTGTCACCCGTTGTTCGGGAAAGTCATCAGGACAGCCAGTTTCAGCCAGCGTCACCGTCTCAATCACCAACCGCCTTCACGGGGCAAAGCGACCAACCCAATCAATCCGGGCCAACTTCGTCACACAGGGCGGGGGTAGCAGGCAGTGCCGGTAGCCGGGGCATCTCAGGACGGCCATACTCAGCCGGATCGCCGCAGGTAAGTGCAGGCTATCAGCAAAACTATCAGCAGTTGATGACACCTACAGATGAGAGCGTTACCAGTGCTGTTCAGGCTGGTAGCAATGGCATTGCGTTTTTGCCGTTGGGTGAATCTGCCAGGCTTTATGCTGATTCAGGTGTCGAACAGTGCTGGTTATTATCGGTAAACTCACTCTATCAGCCTTGGCTAGCAGCTATCTTGGAAGGTCAGCTGGTTGCTCAGCCTTTGTTGATGCCAGTCAGTGTCAGTCAGGCTGTTAATTCTGCTGCGTCTGCTGTGCTTGAGGAGTTCGCTTTTGAATTGCACTGTAACGCTGGCAAAACCCGCCTGTTGAAAGTGCCAGCACCGCTGCGTCAATTACCCTGGGCAGCATTGTTTCCGCAGATTTGCGAAGCGCAGCCTGACAGTGTTGAGTCACTTACTATTGCGCTGGCGAATTCTCTGGCCGCGCAGGCATATCAACCCGATACATTATGGCGCTGGTTCGACCAACTGGCGATTTCTTCACAATCGGACATACTAAAGGCTTGTGGTGCGAAAAAATCGCAACAAGCGCTAATGCAGTGGATAGAAAAAGAATAACACGATGACGAGTCAAACTGGCCCGGTAGTGGCCATTATGGGACCGACGGCCTCAGGAAAGACGGGCCTTGCCCTGGAGTTAGCCAAACACATACCCGCAGAGATTATCAGCGTCGACTCGGCGCTGGTGTACCGTCATATGGATATTGGTACGGCTAAGCCCACACCCGAAGAAATGGCCATTGCGCCACACTGGCTTGTAGACATTATTGAGCCCAATGAGGCCTACTCCGTTGCTGAATTTGTAAAGGATGCGACACGCCTGATTGGTGAAATTCATAGTAGAGGTAAACTGCCAATTCTGGCAGGTGGGACAATTATGTACTTTAATGCCTTGATAAATGGAATTTCGCCCCTACCTAAATCGGACACAAAGATTCGCGACGACATTGCCCGTGAAGCCGAGGAAAAAGGCTGGCAGGTCTTGCATGATGAATTAGCTGTGATCGACCCGGTGGCTGCTGCCCGTATTCACCCCAATGACCCGCAGAGACTGACCCGGGCGCTGGAAGTGTATCGCAGTAGTGGGCAGACATTGACGCACTGGCAGCAACAGGCAACTACACGTTGTCCGTATAACATAGAACAATTTGCCATTGCGCCGCAGGACCGTGCTGTGTTACATGATCGTATAGCCCAGCGATTCGACTTAATGTTGGAGCAAGGGCTGGTCGCTGAAGTCGAAAAATTATATCAACGCGGCGACTTAAATGAGGACATGCCATCGATTCGTTCGGTGGGATACAGGCAAGTGTGGCAATACCTTAACGGTGAGCTAAGCTATGCAGACATGCGCGATAGAGGTATTATTGCGACAAGGCAGTTAGCTAAACGCCAGTTAACTTGGCTGCGTGGCTGGTCGGAGTTAACTTGGCTTGACACATTTGCTAAAGATAATTTGACTAAAATTACTGCAAAAGTCACACTTTGATTTAAGGAAGTGTGATATAAAGCAAAAGCGCTGGGACAAATTGAAAAATTTGTCGGTTTAATAATAAAAACTAAGGATTTGAAATGGCTAAAGGGCAATCATTACAAGACCCATTTTTAAACGCATTACGCAAGGAGCGTATTCCCGTTTCCATTTATCTGGTTAACGGTATCAAACTCCAAGGGCAGGTAGAGTCATTTGACCAGTTTGTTATCCTGTTAAAAAACACTGTAAGCCAAATGGTCTATAAGCACGCTATTTCTACTGTTGTGCCTTCTCGTGCCATTACAATGCCAAGTGCTCAAGGGGACGCTGAGAACAAAAGTGAGTAATTGCAAAGGTAACACGCTTGTTTGACCGTTATGAAGCCGGTGAACAGGCTATACTTGTTCATGTCAATTTTGCCGACGAAGACAGTCGTGAAGACTTAGCTGAGCTGGAACTTCTCGTATCGTCGGCTGGTGTAAACCCCGTTGATGTTATTACCACTTCCCGCAGTTCTCCGCAGCCCAAGTACTTTGTTGGTACGGGTAAAGCAGAAGAGATCGCTGCTGCTGTAAAAGCGCACGAGGCGAATGTGGTTATTTTCAATCACGCTCTATCGCCTTCTCAAGAGCGTAATCTAGAGGCTGTTTGTAAGTGCCGGGTTATCGACCGCACAGGCCTTATTCTGGATATCTTTGCTCAGCGTGCGAGAACTCACGAAGGTAAACTTCAGGTGGAACTCGCGCAACTTCGTCACATTTCTACCCGATTGATCCGAGGCTGGACACACCTTGAGCGTCAAAAGGGCGGGATTGGTCTTCGCGGGCCAGGTGAGACGCAGTTAGAGACTGACCGACGATTACTTCGCGGGCGCATCAAAACTATTCTTCGGCGGCTTGAAAAAGTTGCTAAACAGCGCGAACAGGGGCGTCGCTCCCGGAAACGCGCTGAAATTCCTACTTTGTCGCTGGTAGGTTATACCAACGCGGGTAAATCCACTCTGTTTAATCACATTACCGATGCGGACGTATACGCAGCTGACCAGTTGTTTGCCACACTGGACCCAACACTGCGCAAAGTCGAACTGAAGGAATTAGGGCCGGTTATCCTGGCAGACACCGTAGGGTTTATCCGGCATTTGCCACACGATTTGGTTGCCGCATTTAAAGCGACATTGCAAGAAACTCAGGAAGCCGATTTGTTGCTGCATGTTGTGGATTATTCAGCCGCCAATTACCTCGAGACCATGGACGAAGTGAACGCGGTATTAGAGGAAATTGAGGCCGGCGATATTCCACAGTTGATTGTGTGTAATAAGATCGATCAACTGGAAGAAGTTGAACCCAAAATTGACCGCGACGAAAACGGCATGCCGATTCGCGTGTGGTTATCAGCTAAAACCGGTGTGGGGGTTGAACTCCTGTTAACTGCCCTCAATGAATGTTTAGCGCAGAGCATGGTGAGTTACACCTTGAAAATTCCACCTGCACAAAGCCGCCTGCGCGGTGTATTGTATGAGTTGGATTGTATTGCTGAGCAATCCTACGACTCACAGGGTGATTGGGTGGTTGATGTTCGTATGCCTGCAGCAGACTGGAACCGATTGGAAAAGCGGTTAGATAACAGTTTGTCACAGTTTGTAGTAAAGCATTAATGCAGCGTTAGGGCTTTAGCACCTATAATTGCGATGAAATGTACATAATCATGAATGACTTCGTGCAACGCCCGTAGGTTTTGCAATCTAAAACGAATAGAATTCAGTATTAAATAATAATTTTTTTTTACGGAGTATTAGCATGGCTTGGAATGAGCCGGGTGGTAATAAGAATAACGACCCGTGGAAGAATCGTGGCGGCCGTGATCAAGGGCCTCCCGATCTGGATGACGTGTTTAAAAATCTGTTTGGTAAGCTCGGTAAGATGGGCGGTGGCGACAGCGGCGGTTCCGGTAAGAAGCTCGGCGGTGTTGGTGCAGCACTTATTGTTGGTTTGCTTATCGTGGTGTACGTGGTGAGTGGTTTCTACACCATTCGCGAAGCCCAGTTGGGTGTTGTACTTCGCTTCGGCCAATACCATTCTCAGGTTGAGCCAGGACTCCGTTGGAAACCGACCTTTATCGATACTGTGATCCCGGTAGACGTGCAATCTATCCGCTATCAGTCATCTTCAGGTTCTATGCTTACCGAAGATGAGAACGTGGTGAGTGTACAGATGGAAGTGCAGTACCGGGTCGTTGACCCGTACCGTTGGACATTTGCCGTAACCAGCCCGGAAATGAGCCTGAGTCAGGCTTTGGACAGCGCCATTCGTTATGTTGTGGGTCATTCGAGCATGGATGACGTGCTAACCGACGGTCGTGAAGTTACCCGTCAACGCGTATGGGAAGAGCTTGAAGGCATCCTGGCACCGTACAACATTGGTGTTGCTATTGTTGATATGAACTTCAAGGATGCGCGTCCGCCTGAAGAAGTGAAAGACGCCTTTGATGACGCGATTGCCGCACAAGAAGATGAGCAGCGCTTCATTCGTGAAGCAGAAGCCTATGCCCGTGAAATGGAACCACGTGCACGTGGTCAGGTTAATCGTATGAACGAAGAAGCTCAGGCCTATAAAGAGCGTGTGATTCTGGAAGCGCAGGGTGAGGTTGCCCGCTTCAGTGAATTACTGCCTCAGTTTGAAAAAGCGCCTGAAGTTACCCGTCAGCGTATTTACCTTGAGACCATGGAGCAGGTGTTCTCTAACACCAGTAAGATCATGGTAGACAGTGGTGAAGGCGGTAACAACATCATGTATCTGCCGCTCGATAAGATTATGGACGGTCAGAACTCCAGCAGTACAACCATAAACCGTATGCGCAACACGCTGGAAGGCCTGCAGAACGTGAACAGTGGCAATACGAGCGGTACGCGCGTAACGCCAACAACGTCGTCTGGTTTACGCGGTGACAGCGTTCGTGGTGGGAGATAAGCACTGATGAAGAATTTATTTATTGCATTACTCATCACGCTGGTGGTGATGGGCTCAGGGTCACTTTTCGTAGTGAAAGAAGGCCAGCGCGCCATTGTTATTCAGTTCGGTAAAGTTCAGCGTGACAATACAACCGGTCAAACCAAAGTGTTTGAACCAGGTCTGCACTTCAAACTGCCGTTTATTGATACCGTGCGCTCGTTAGACGCGCGTATTCAAACACTGGATGATTCACCAGACCGTTTTGTAACGTCGGAGAAGAAAGACCTGATCGTGAATTCCTATGTGAAATGGCGCATCAAAGACTTCGCACGTTACTATCTGTCTACAAACGGCGGTAACAAGCTGCAAGCTGAAGCGCTGCTTAAGCAAAAGGTGAACAACGGCCTAAGAACAGAGTTTGGTAGCCGGACTATTTCGCAGATTGTTTCTGGTGAGCGCACCGAGTTAATGGAACGTGCCATGGAACAAGCCTCCACGTCGTCTGACGAACTGGGCATTGAAATTGTTGACGTACGGGTGAAGCAAATCAACCTGCCAACTGAAGTCAGTAACTCTATTTTCCAGCGTATGCGTGCAGAGCGTGCTGGTGTGGCGCGTGAACACCGTTCACAAGGTCAGGAGCAGGCTGAGGTTATCAAGGCGAACATTGAAGCTAAAGTTACCGTAATGCTGGCTGATGCTGAACGTAACGCGCGTCAGTTACGCGGTGAAGGTGATGCGACCGCAGCGCAAATCTACGCTGAAGCCTATTCAAAGAATCCTGAGTTCTATGGCTTCCTGCGCAGCATGGACGCGTACCGCTCCAGCTTCAACAGCAAAGATGATGTGTTGGTAGTTGAGCCGGACAGTGACTTCTTCCGTTATATGAAGTCGCGCACTGGCGGCGGTAAATAAGCAGCCACAGCGCCAATAAATCAAGTTGAAAAAGCCGATGCATTGCATCGGCTTTTTTTGTTGGAAGCAGCAAAGCCCAGACGATATGCTTTACAACATCGAATAACACCATTTTTGCTCTTTAATAAATCGCGTACTGCCGCAAATACTGCTGGTTCTCTGCCCAAATGCTGCGAATTGAGGTAAACTTCGCCTTTAAAATAGCCTGACAAAGACAAATAAAGTCAGTGCATAAAAGCAACATCATAATAAAAAACGACAGAGGACTTGTTTTGAGTTTAGAAAACACAACTAAACCGACAGAATCGACGCCGTCTAAAGGGCTCTTCTCTCGGTTTCTTGCGACGGTAGAGTGGCTGGGAAACCTCCTGCCGCACCCCGTTACGCTATTTGCCCTTCTGGCAGTGGGTATCGTTATTCTGAGTGGCATACTCGGTTATTTTGAGGTATCCGTTATCGACCCGCGCCCAGAGGGCGCAAAAGGGCGTTCGCCAGATGGCACCATTGAAGTTATTTCACTGCTGAGCGCCGAAGGGCTCCAGCGCATCGTAACTGGCCTGGTGACTAACTTCACCGGCTTTGCGCCGCTTGGTACGGTATTGGTTGCGCTACTGGGTGTTTCAGTAGCTGAGCACTCAGGTTTACTGTCTACTGCAATGCGAGCACTGGTAATGAACGCGTCCAAGCGCATGGTGACCTTCGCGATTGTATTTGCCGGGATTATCTCTAATACCGCATCAGAGCTGGGTTATGTGGTCCTGATCCCACTTGCAGCGATGATTTTCCACGCTCTGGGGCGTCATCCACTGGCAGGTTTGGCCGCGGCGTTTGCCGGGGTATCTGCAGGATATAGCGCTAACTTGTTGCTGGGTACGGTTGACCCGTTACTCTCTGGTATTACCGAAGCGGCAGCACACATGATCGACCCCGACTATGTCGTCGGCCCAGAAGTGAATTGGTATTTCATGTTCATCAGCACGTTTTTGATTGCTGGTATGGGTACGCTGGTAACAGAGAAAATCGTTGAGCCTCGTTTAGGTAAATACGACGCGAATGAAGCATCGGTTAAGCTGGATGAACAAAAAATGGCAGCGCCGACTGCACAGGAAATTCGCGCGCTGAAATGGGCGGGTGTTGCATTTGTCGCGGTATGTGCAGTGTTAGCGCTAACTGTGGTGCCTGAAAACGGTATCCTGCGTCATCCGGAAACCGGCGCGGTGGCAGGCTCGCCGTTTCTTAAGGGCATAGTCGCATTTATTTTTATCAGCTTTGCCGTACCGGGGTTTGTTTACGGTCGTATCGCTGGCACGATGAAAAACGACAAAGACATTATCGATGCCATGTCCAAGAGCATGGGCTCAATGGGACTGTATATTACGCTGGTGTTTTTCGCTGCGCAGTTTGTGGCCTTCTTTAAATGGACCAATCTGGGCACGGTAATGGCGGTTGAAGGGGCAGCGCTGCTGCAGCAACTGGGTTTAGATGGCCCGGAAGTATTCTTCCTGTTCATTTTGATGTGCGGCATTGTTAACTTGTCACTGGGCAGTGCGTCGGCACAATGGGCTGTGACTGCCCCGGTGTTTGTGCCCATGCTGATGCTGGTGGGATTTGCGCCCGAAGTCATTCAGGCGGCGTACCGCATAGGTGATTCGGTTACCAATGTTATTTCGCCGATGATGAGCTATTTTGGCCTGATAATGGCCATGGCCGCCAAATACAAGAAAGATGTGGGAATGGGTACGCTGATTGCCATGATGCTGCCCTACAGTATGGTATTTATTGTTGGCTGGACCCTGTTGTTTTACATCTGGGTATTTGTGTTGGGGATGCCGGTCGGACCGGGCGCCGCGACTTATTATCAGCCGTAGTAGTCTGTTTGGGTATACGCCACGTAGTATGCCCAAACAGTAAGTAATAACAGCGAGATAGTAATCAATGAAATTCACTGGAAATGCCGGGTTTACCCACGGTCAGTCAGACAAGATAGGCGTGCTAATTACCAATCTTGGAACGCCTCAAGCGCCAACAAAAGCGGCGCTGAAACCCTATCTGAAAGAGTTTTTGTCTGATCCCCGGGTGGTAGAAGTGCCGCGGTTGATTTGGTGGTTTATCCTCAACGGCGTTATTTTGAATATTCGCCCCAAACGCTCAGCTGAAGCCTATGCGTCAGTGTGGTCAGAACAAGGTTCGCCACTCATGGTTCACACTAAGGCTCAGGCCGAAGCGCTGGCTAAACGTTGTGCGACCGAGTTTGGTGACAACGTGGTGGTGGAATTTGCCATGCGCTATGGCGAACCGTCGGTAAGTGGCACCATCGACCGCATGCTCAGCCAGGGCGTACGCAAGTTACTGGTTTTGCCGCTTTACCCACAGTACAGTGCATCTACGGTGGCATCAACCTTTGATGCTGTAGCCCATGATTTTGTAAAGCGTCGCTGGTTACCGGATTTTCGATTCGTGAGTCACTATCACGATCGACCCGATTATATTCAGGCAGTGGCAGATAAAATTCAGCAACACTGGCAGCATTACGGTCGGGCCGACAAGTTGATCCTGTCGTACCACGGGGTGCCAAAACGCTATCTGGACAGCGGTGATCCTTACCATTGTGAGTGCCATAAAACGTCACGCCTGATAGCCGAGGCGCTGGGTCTGGATAAATCAGAGTATATGACAACATTCCAGTCGCGCTTTGGCCGTGAAGAGTGGTTGAAACCTTACACCGACGAAACCTTAAAAGGGTTACCCGCTGAGGGCGTGAAGTCGGTACAAGTGGTATGTCCGGGCTTTTCTGCGGATTGCCTTGAAACCATTGAGGAGATTGGCGAGGAAAATCGTGACTACTTCATGGAAGCTGGCGGTGAGCGGTATGAATATATCCCGGCGTTGAACAGCGAACCGGAACACATCAATATGTTGTTCGGATTAATTAAGGAAAACCTGCATGGCTGGCAGGTGTCAGACAACAATGCCCAGCGTGAACAGCTGGCGAAGGAGATGGGAAGCAAACAATGAACAATAAAACGGGAGTCACAGCACCTACTGAGTTGCTGAAAGCACAAAAGCTGGCCAATCGGTTAGATACTGCCTTCAAGCTCCCGTTTATTCCGTTTCGCATCGGTCTAGATGCCATTATAGGCTTGATCCCGGGGCTGGGGGATGCGGTTATGCTTATCGCCGCGTTAAGAATTGTGTACCTCGGCAAGAAAATGGGGCTTCCACCGGGCCTGGTGAAAGTAATGTTGCGCAATGCGCTACTTGATTTTGGTTTGGGATTTATTCCCCTGGTCGGCGATATCGTAGACTTTTTCTATAAAGCGAATCAGGCCAATGTACGCGTTATGGAAAAATACTGGGTGAGTCAGAATAAAGACGCCATCGACGCCAACGCCAAATCCGCCTTGGAGGCCTGGTCGGCCAAACAGCAGTAACCAATTTAATTTTGCTGCTTGGCTGATCGAAAGAAATGGCGGCTCCGCTGCGCCTGTTTGGGCAAGGAGTAAACTGACTGGGGCGCTTCGAACCTGCCAGACACACAGTTTCTCCCCGCGCGTTTTGATTCGTACAAGGCTTCATCGGCCCGTTTAAGCGCTTTTTCTATTAACCCATTGACCACATTCGCACAGCCAATCGACACCGTTACCGACAACGACTCTTCCTCAAAAATGGGGATGCTAAGCGCCTCAATGGCATGTTGTAAGGTATTGGCGGCAATGATGACACCTTCGGGATCAGTGTGCGGTAGCAATATTGCAAACTCTTCCCCGCCGTAACGACACACTGAATCTGTGTCTCGCACCAGACGCCGTAGATTCCAGGCAATATGACGAATGACTTTGTCGCCAACGTCATGGCCGTAGCGGTCGTTCACCTGTTTAAAGTGATCTATGTCAACCAGCATTAACCCCACGCCACCGCCAACACGTCGTTGATGAGCCAATTGCTGGTCTATTACTTGTTTAAAGCCACGTCGATTCAATAACTGGGTGAGTTCGTCGTAAAGTGCCACGGCACGTAGTTTCTTTTCTAATTTGCGACGCGTGCGATCGGTTTGTTCATGCACACTGGCCCCAATCATAAGCACAACAAACAGAAACCAGCACACGGCAATGACATAGCTGCCAAAGAGACTGGACACCTGAGTGCTGGCAACTGAGCGAATAACCAGGTAGCCAGTGCCAAAGAAAAACATCCCGCCAACAATAAACTGCACCCGTGCGATCTGTCCGCCTAAATGTGGGGAAAGTACCGCGCGGACTGTGCCCCGATTCGCGGTGATTCCTAACACTGATGCAGCCAGAAAAAAGCTGAGTGTCACGGTAAATAAAGACATATCCTGATAGAAGGCGGGAATCTGGTATGCGTACCCGGTGAGCGCCATCGTTGAAATACAAAGCGCCATTAACGCCAGGGCCTGACAAATTGTGGAGTGTCGAGCCTTTCGGGCCCAGATGGCCATTAACAAGCAACTGATCACTAAGAAAGTGTTACCCGATAAGCGATTTGAAGGGTGGAGCTGGAAAATTTCAGCCAGATGGGGTGAAGAAAAAAAGGTATCTGACGACTGTACTGGAAAGGCCATATTTAACAGTAAAAGGCTCAGCATGGCCAAAGCAACAGCGACTTGCAGGCTAATTGAAACGACCTTTTTCCTGAATTGCAAAATCAAGGAAAAAGACAACGACAAAAACAATATAGCGGTAAAAGGATGGGTTGCAGGCCCACCCGCCACCGGACGGTAAAGATACTCTATGTCGAAAGCATGCCCTGCCAGTACACAGGCTGCCAGACCTATAACCAAATAAGCGAGCTGGGTGCCGGTTTTTTTTGCGACTACGATTAAGGAATGGTGCGGCGTTGTGTACAAAGCCGTAAATTGCAGGTTCATCGATACGCTCCTATCACGATTACTTAAAACGTAGTGTGAAAAATGCACAATTTCAACTTTAGTCTAAGTTTAAATGGTGCGGTAATGTGGGCTTTGATCAATTCCTGTGTGAGGGGGGTATTAAACTTAAACCTATTACCGTTATGAACAAACACAAATTGAAAAGCATAGTTTTCGTCAGTAAGTGGGTGGTCTCTTAAGTAAGTGTTCATGCAAGTGCGTTGGTTATACTATACTTCCCGCCCAGTGATGGCGTCTTTGGAATAGTCCAGATGTTAGACAAAAGTCAGTTAAGTCAACCGATTAACGATAATACCTCGGCACAGGAAATCGCCCGGTTTAATCAGATGGCCAGGGAGTGGTGGGACCCGAACGGTAAGTTCAAAACCGCGTTGGCGTTTAATACCACGCGCGCTGCTTATATGATTCAACATTTGGCTTATTGTCACAATCGCGACCCCAATTCGGAGCGTTGTTTACAGGGCCTGTCCGTCTTAGATGTCGGCTGTGGTGGTGGCTTGATAAGCGAAGCGCTGGCCAGAAAGGGCGCCGATGTAACGGGCATTGATGCCAGTGCAGTTAGTATCGAGGTAGCAAAAGCGCACGCGGCTCAATCCGGATTGAATATTCGCTATTCGCACCATCTTGCCGAGCAGGAAGTTCAAGCTTGCAACAAATACGATATCGTTATTAACGCTGAGGTCGTGGAACACGTTCCGGATCAGCCCGCACTTATTGGACAATGTGCACAGCTTGTCAGTCCCAAAGGTACATTGGTGCTAGCGACGTTAAACCGTACCTGGTTGTCCTGGCTAATTGCTATTGTGGGGGCAGAGTATGTGATGCGGTATCTACCGGTGGGCACTCATGACTGGAAGCAGTTTGTAAAACCGGCAGAGTTAGCCAGTTGGGTTAAGCCGGAGAAGTTTGAAGCCGTCTATGAAACCGGTATGAAACTGAACCCGCTTTCAGGCCAATGGCGGTTGTCTTCGTCTCTCAAGGTAAATTACATACAGCTTTATAAACGCCACTTCATCGACTAATCTGAATGTTCTGCAGGCGTATAAAAAGGAACTGATGATGGCTTACACTGTATATGATGCTTCCCGGGCACCCAATCCGCGCAGGGTACGCATGTTTCTGGCGGAAAAAGGCGTTGACGTGAATTATGTTCAACTGGATATCCAGAAAGGAGAAAACCTGTCACCCGCCATGCTTGCCAAAAATCCGATGGGAAAGTTACCCATTCTGGAATTGGCTGATGGCACCTGTATTAGTGAAACAGACGCGATTTGTACCTACATAGAAGCCATGCATCCGGAACCGCCGTTACTTGGAACCACACCATTAGAAAAGGGCATCGTGGGCATGTGGCAGCGCCGGGTAGATCAGTGCCTGATGTTGCCCGTTACCCAGTGTTTTCAACATTCAACCGGTTATTTCAAAGACCGTATGACCCCTGTGCCTGCTTTTGGAGAACAAGCCGGTAAAGATGTTGTCGCATTTCTGGATATCCTCGACGCGCGTTTGGGCGAGAGTGACTTCATTGCCGGTGATGCATTCACCGTTGCTGACATTATTGCGTTGTGCGCAATCGACTTTGCCCGCGTAGTTAAAATCAGAATGGCTGAGCATCAGGAAAACCTTAAACGTTGGCATCAACTCGTTAGCGCAAGAGCCAGCGCGTCGGCTTGAGTAAAACACGCAAAATTTTCTAATCTGGTTTCAAAACCCGGGTGTCCATTCCTTGTAAAGAGACATCATTTACACTGATGTCTCGACGTATTTACTATCTCAAATGTATTTCTACTATCCATGATGCGCATTCATATTGTGAATGTTGGGGCTGGTGGACCTCTCCACCTTCAGATTTAGTGATTAATGCGCTAATTTTTAAGGAAAATTGAATAAATACTACAAATCTTGCTGGTATCGTGTAGTAAGTCTGGCGTGTCCAAATAGTCATTTTTCACTTGAAAGTTGCGAAAATTAATGAAATGTTAACAAAATAATAACAATGGTTAGACCTCTGATGAGAGCCTAACGACAGAACATTAATGACAACTGAAAATACACAATACAGGACACACACATGAAAAAAGCACTCTATTTCGCTTGTTTGGCATGGTTGTTTAATGCTGCTGTACCTGCCTACGCGGCTCCTGATACCTCAACCAAATATCCGATTGTGCTTGTGCACGGTCTGTTTGGATTTGATGACGCCCTGGGCGTTGATTACTTTTACAAAGTACCCAACAAACTGACGCGCTACGGCGCGAAGGTATACACCGCTACCGTGTCACCTGCCAATTCCAGTGAAGTACGTGGCGAGCAGTTGTTAGCGTATGTACAGGAAGTATTAGCACATTCAGGCGCTGAAAAGGTTAACCTGATTGGTCACAGTCATGGTGGTCCAACTATTCGATACGTCGCCAGCGTTGCGCCCGAGTTGGTTGCATCAGCAACTTCAGTTGCGGGTGTGAATCAGGGCAGCAAGGTAGCAGATTTAGTGCGCAAAAGCCTGGATGAAGACTCACCACAAGAAGGCGTTGCCGGTACGGTAGTAAATGCCTTTGCGAATGTGATTGAACTTGTTTCAGGTTCAGATCCGCGTGAGTTGCCAACAGACAGCGTAGCGGCAATGGATTCGCTTACCACAGAAGGCGCAGCCAAATTTAATGCTCGTTATCCAGAGGGTATGCCAAGTGGTTACTGTACCAATGACGGCGATATGCTGGCTGAAAATGGTGTGTACTATTTTTCATGGAGTGGTGGCAAGACACTGACTAATCCGCTTGATGTTAGCGATCCGCTTATGGTGTTAACCGGCCTGGCATTTGACGAGCCCAACGACGGCCTGGTATCCAGCTGTAGCTCTCAGTTGGGGTATGTTATCAACGACCGCTATCGCATGAACCACCTGGATGAAGTCAATCAGGTTTTTGGTATTCATCACTGGTTTGAAACCGATCCGGTACAGGTATTTGTAAAACAGGCGCAGCGCCTGAAGTCACTGGGCCTGTAACGTGCGAAAAAGCGTAATACTGATTGCGCTTTTGGTGCTGGTGGTGGGGTTAAAACTCACCACCACGTCAAAGCAACAACAACCTGAAAGCGATGTTGAAAGGGCAATCACGTCAAACAAGATGGAATCGACCCCGGCGGTTGATTCAGATGACAGCACACAACCTCACCATTCAATTAACCCTGTTCCCTCAGAGCGCCTGTTTACATTGCATGCGGGTTTAAAGGACGAGTTTGACGCCTTTATTTTTGAACGAGAAGGTCTCGGAACGGACGCTATTCTGGCTGAATACCGGGAAGCCAAAATTCAACAAGGTTACGACGGCGAACAGCTCGCTGCTTACATGGATTTGTTTACGCGGTACGTGGAATACAAAGTGGCTTTGCTGGCTCTCGAACCAGAAGATGCAATGGCTACACCGGACCTGGAAGCGATTACAGCAAGAATGGACGCGCTAACACAGATGCGCTACGACTTCTTTTCGGAACCGGAGTATGAATGTCTGTTCGCCGATGACGTCGCGTTTGATCTGGCTGCTTTTGAGCGCCTGAGAATATCTCAGGATCCTTATTATTCTGAAGCGCAAAAAGCGGCGCTTATTGAGCAGCAGTTGGCTGCGCTGCCCGAGTCTCAAAAGCAAGGTTTTACTGACTCGATGGAAGTCAAAGCATTGCGTGAACTCGCCATTCAATATGAAGGCGAAACCTTATATAACGCCGCATCGGCAGAGTTCGGCGCCGAGGTGGCTGCTCGCCTACAGGCAACAACAGAGAAACGTGCGGCCTGGCAGAATAAGGTAAAGAATTACAAGCAGTGGCACAATGCATTGCAACAAGACCAGCAAATGACCGATGCAGAGCAACAACAGGCTATTGAACAATACATGGCAGCACATTTCAGCGACGCTGAAAAAAAGCGCTTACGGGTTTTTCTGGAAAACCCCGAGTTATTCGGCATATAACAAGTAAGAAGAGTAGGCTCGGAATTTCCAAACTTCCCAAGTATGTACAAACGGGTAAAAAGTCCGGCGTATCAGCACTAACATCCTGAATTAATACCATAAACTCACCGTGATACTATCTGGTACAACGTGGAGTGACGGTTTTGTTCAAATACACTGTTCTGACTGGCTTTATTATTTTGCTCTTAGGTGGCTGTTCAACGAGTTCTGCACCGCCTTATGAGCGAGAGAAAAGCCCCGAAAACCGAACCGAATACAATGGAATAAAGGGGCTGGCACAAAAGCAAAAAGATCAGAACTACCTCATGTCTTTGTCGTTGCAGCGTCAATGTGATGCGGCTCGCATCGATCTCGCTGTCGCAAAATCCACGGGTGATGAATATGGTGAACAAGCCAGTCAGGCAATTATTCAAAAGACGTGTGTGACGAACCCCTAGGCGTAAATCACAATCAGATATTCAGCTTTGATAGCGAATATGATTCACTGGAAATACTTGCTTCACTTGCGCGAAATCATCTTTATGGCCAGTGGAGTAGGAGAGTATTAAAGCCTTATGCTTAACACTTCCCTTCTGGGTCAAAAGCAAAGGTTTCAAGGAGAGATTGATGTGTTATTCAACTCATTTTAAAAAACGTAAAAGACTGCGTCTTTTTACGGTGTTCATAGCTTGCGTTTTCGGTTTGGGATGTACAAAGCCTAATATAACTAAGCAGTATAAACAGGTTGAAATAGTTGACGAAGAAGTTGGGAAGCTCATTTCGAACGCTAAGATTAGTGCAGTATCCGTAGCATTCGTCACAGAAGGCGTCGTGAGTACCTATCATTACGGCGAATTTTCCGATGGCTCAAGTCCATCCGACAATACCCTTTACGACATAGGTTCTATTACCAAAACGCATGTCGGATTAATCTTAGCGCAAGCCGTATCTGATGGACTCATAGAACTTGATGCGCCAATCTCTCGATACCTCGATAGGGTTAATAAAGAGGCATTACAATATCAAGGCGTAGAAATCACAGTCAGGCATTTAGCGACACATATCTCTGGACTACCAACAGATCTATCGTGTGATGGGGCTAACCTCTTACCAGATGAAAGGTTGACATGTTTTATTGCCCACGATGATGAAAACCTACTCAACATATTAAACGGATATACACTTCAAGAAAAACCAGGAAATAGATATCGTTATTCAAACGCAGGTGTTCGACTCATCGGTATCGCACTGGAAGAGCTATACAATGCGCCGATAGAGCAACTTCTCAAGCGCTATGTCTTTAAGTTTACAGGGCAAATCGAGACCTACGCTCACTTTTCTGAGAGTGAACGTGCAAGGTGGAGACGTGGGATACATGAAAACGGTCTCCCTACACCTGACGCATCTGACTACATTAATGCGGCTGGAGGCCTAAAATCCACAGTACCAGATATGGGCAGATACCTAAG
>NZ_CFIDRX010000016.1:0-42724 GCF_984433645.1 Marisediminitalea sp. | reverse complement strand
GCAAAACACTGCATAAGGACCGACAGCACGTTTTTACTGCGAACCAGGCCACCGTAAAAAAACGACAAGCCGGGTAACGTCATAAATAACACGAGTGCGGTAGAGGTAAGGATCCATGCAGTGTCGCCGCTGTCTGCGGTTTCCTGCGCAAATGCCGAGCACGGCAAAAGTAAAGCAACAGCTAAAAGCCAGTTACGCATATTGTTGTCCTGAATTGTAAAAATGAGTTTTGGATTTTTACGCCTTATTGGCGCTTATTTTATTTTTGTGGGCCGTGGCATTCTCAGTGAAAAACACATCAAAACCTCGTTCCGTGCCGCGCGTTTTTAGAATTATTTTTACGAAGCGTATTTTTAGCAAAAATATACCTGACAGACGTATTATTAAAAAGTCTAAATTTATGCATATTTATTCACCATTATGCATTTTTGGTGAAATAGCCGCCAAATGTTGCAGCATGAGGTGGCTTCTTAATTTTCGCAACGGCGCTATTAAATTAAGTAAATGAGAATTGCTGGTGACTTTTTAAGCTGCTGTAATGTTTTTTCAGACGCCTGTTCGTCTGAAGGTATAACCCAGGATTACAATACTTATGACCACCAGCAGACGGACCCTCTTAAAGTCGATGGTCGCCGGTGCCACTGCCGCACCTTTTTCACTGTTAGCCGCCAGCTCAACGCCATCAGCATGCAACAAGCCAATAAAAGCCTGGCCGCCAGGCGTTGAAGGCCAACGCAAAGCCGATTTAGGCAACGGTACATTCTTAAACCCGATTGTGAGCGGTGATCATCCGGACCCCACTATTTTAAAAGACGGTGACGACTACTACATGACGTTTTCGTCGTTTTACTCCTATCCGGGGCTGATTATCTGGCATTCGAAAGATTTGGTTAACTGGGCCCCAATTGGGCCAACGCTAACCACATCGCTAGGGGTTATCTGGGCCGTGGATTTATGCAAGCACGATGATCGTTACTTTATCTATATTCCCGCTGACCCAAAGGGCGAAGGCTGGTCTATTTACGCAATTTGGGCAGATGATATAGCAGGCCCGTGGAGTGAGCCGATCAACCTGCACATCGACGGCTGTATCGATCCGGGTCATATCGTTGGTGAAGACGGTAAACGCTATCTGTTTGTGAACGGCATTCGCAAGATCAGACTCACCGACGATGGACTGGCCACCGACGGTGAACTGGAAATGGCCTACGACCCCTGGCGCTACCCCAGCGATTGGATAGTAGAGAACTTTGCGCCTGAAGGGCCTAAATTATTTCGCCATAACGACTGGTTCTATTTGGTGACCGCAGTGGGTGGCACGGCTGGCCCGGTAACCGGTCATATGGTCATTGCAGCACGTTCAAAATCCATTCATGGTCCATGGGAACACTGTCCACACAATCCTCTAGTTCGCACCCAGTCAGAACAAGAACCCTGGTGGTCAAAAGGACACGCTACGGTGGTGCAAGGTCCGGAGGGTGACTGGTGGATAGTTTATCACGGTTACGAGAATGGGTTCCGAACTCTCGGCCGTCAAACCCTGCTTGAACCTATTGAGTGGCGGGATGATGGCTGGTTCTATGCAACCGGGGGTGACTTGTCGAAGCCGTTACCCAAACCCACAAGAAAAGCCCTTTCCACATCTGGGTTCGCGCTGTCTGACGACTTCAGCCAAAACAAATTTGGCATTCAGTGGAGTTTTCACAACCCTCGCCCTGAAGAGATGGCTCGGGTACGGTATGGCGACAAAGCATTGCTGTTATCTGCCCATGGCAGTTCTCCGGCAGACAGCTCGCCATTAACCTGCCCGGTAAGCGATAGAGCCTATGAAGTAGAAGTCGCCATGACGTTATCGGATAACACAGATACGGAAGCAGGCATTTTATTGTTTTACAACCACAAAGCCTATGTCGGGCTAGGGTTTACTCAAAAGGTTCTGAAACTGTATCAGTATTCTGAAGAGCTCAAGTGGGCAGGACGTCCAATCGACAGTCGGGAGGTGCGCTTTAAACTCACCAACAACCGTCACGTGGTGACCTATCATTATTCCTTTGATAACGGTAGGACCTGGCTCCTGCACGGCACCAGAATGGAAGTGTCGGGCATGCATCACAACGTGTTCGGTGGATTCTTAAGCCTTAAAGTTGCGCTTTATTGTACTGGCGAGGGAAGTGTGACTTTACGGGATTTCCAGTATCGGGCGATAGAAGAAACACTTTAATTTAATACGGTGGCGTTACGCCGACGCCACCAGTGTGTACTGGTATTTTTTAAAAGAAACCAGATAAGGGCAGCATTCATTGCCAATGTCACCAGAGAACCTTCAAGGCCGTAGTTTCCTCCGGTCAATAAGGGATGCCCCGTAGATTGCGTAGAAACAAGGCTTATAAATGCGTACCCACTCACATTAAAACCCCAAATCAGACTTTGTGACACGTTCCAACACAAGTGAAAAGCCAGCGCTGGCCATAAGCTTTGAGTTTTAAGAAAAATCACACCAAATAAACAGCCAGCAAGATAAGTATTTACCGCGCCTACGAGAGAAAAATGGTCGTTACTGAGGTGGAGATACGAGAAAAATCCTCCGGCGATTAACAGGGCAAACTCAGGCCGTATTTTTCTCATCAAGCTTACAAGCACCACGCCATTCAGCAGTATTTGCTCAAACAGCGCTGACAGCAATAAGAGTACGCCCAAGGGTAAAAGTTGTGATAAAGCGACAGTTGTCAGCGAATGCGCTGTTATACCCGCTGCAAACAGGATCAAGGCGACCAATGAAAGCAGTCCTGCTCCAAGTAATCCGAAGCCGAATACCAGCCTAACGTTGACTGGTTTCAATAAGGTCGTTTGCCGTAAAGAAACGCCGTCACAGTGTTTATGAAACTGCTGAACAAATAACAGTAAAACCAACAGATTACATATTCTAAAAGCAATCTGAACAGCATACTCTGAATAGGGAGAAAGGTAATACTCCAGCGGTTTTGAAAGCGTTAGCTCTGTTAAAAACATGCCGACGGTCACACAAACGTAGAAACTGAGTAACCGTATAAACACGTTTCCTTTCATGGCGTTGAGCATACCCCCTCCCTTGTGATTTTCGCTTGGAATTAGCTTTTGAGTTAGTAAGTAACGTCATATGTCAAATCAATACCAGGGTAACTCGATTCAATCAGTGTATCCCTAATTCTGATCGGAGTTATCTCATTATCGGACTCCACTACACAAGTTGAAAAACACAACTAGTCATGCTCGCTTAGTATCCACCTAAGACGCAGAAGATAATACGCTACCTGAGTACAGTTATTCGTTTTTATATTGCAATTAATATAAGGGTTTGTGACGTCCTTGTATGAACTAAGAGAGGACGCCCTTTTAACCACTTAACGTATACATTAGACTTCTTAAGAGACAGTCTTGTCACGATAGGATTAAAAAACTGTAATAACAAGGATTGATATGAAAAGGATTTTGTTCACAGCTTTCGTTTTGTTGTTAAGCACTGGTATTTATGCTTCGCAACAATTACCCCTCGAATATTTTATAAAGCACGGTGACTACCTCAACCTGAAGCTATCCCCCGATGGTAAACATATAGCTGCCCGGGTCAGACACGACGGCAGAGTGTTCCTGGCTGTTTTAGACAGTGAAACCATGGAACTGGTGGGTGGTGTCAAACCACTCAATAATGACATAATCCACAGAGTCAGTTGGGTTAATAACGAAAGACTACTTTACGAATATGCCGAAAAATACAGCTATATTGACAACCCAGTACCCACTGGCGAGCTGTTTGCGGTAAATCTGGATGGCTCAAAGAACGAAATGCTTTACGGCTTTCGAGCAAGCGACAAAAAAACCGGGTCTCGTATTTCGTCGAAGGAAAACACTAAAGCCAGCCAGAAAGTGTTGAGCCTGCTAGATGACGACGACGAGCATATTCTGATTATTGAATACCCTTGGTCTAAGCGAGGGAACGTTTATTACAATGATGGTGTTATACAACCGATCATAAGTAAGTTAAATATTCATTCCGGAAGGAAGCGCGAACTCGACACGCTTCCCCATGGAAACAGTCGTGCGCTAGCTACAAGATATGGACAGGTTAAATTTATGACCTGGAGAGATAAAAACGGCACACTTCATTCTGCCTATCGCAATAGCAATGACTCCCCATGGACACCCCTTAATGAAGTTTTTGAATTACCAGAAGAACATATTCCTTTAGGGCTTAGCGAGGACAGCAAATCACTCTATTTGTCTGGCAGATACTCAGACGATGGCATATCTACACTTTATTCACTGAGCTTAGAATCTGGCGAATATACAAGAATATTTGCTGATCATAAGACGGATATCGAAAAGATCATTTTAGACCGCAATGGAATGCCTGCTGTGGGAATAACCTATCCAGATAAATCGGCTTATGAATACGCTAGAGCTGACACAACCATCAAGGCAATTCACAAGCAACTAGCTCAGGCCTTTGAAGGTCAAACCGTTAATATTACCAGCACCACCAAGGATTGGAAAACTCTACTGGTTCATGTAAGCAGTGATATTAATCCTGGCGAATACTACTTGTTTGACAGTGACAGCCGGAATGCGCGTTTTGTATGGGCGAACAACTCCTGGATTGACCCGAGAACACTGCAACCCATGCACCCTATTGCAGTGCCCACCGAAGATGGTGAAACGCTGCATGGCTATCTGACTCTGCCTCCCGCCGGGCAATCCAAATCGGCTAAACCACCTCTGGTTGTGCTTATTCATGGTGGCCCTCATCAGCCTGGCACCCGGGATTTCTGGCGCTATGATGCGGAAACTCAACTTCTCGCCAACCGAGGTTTTGCCGTGTTACGTGTCAACTTCCGGGGTAGCGATGGCTATGGTACCCGTTTTGAGCGTCTGGGTTACCGGGAGTGGGGTGGTGCAATGATTAAAGACATTAACGACGCAGTAAGGTGGACGGCCAGTCAAGGGCTGGTAGACAGTAAGCGAATTTGTGCTTACGGAGCCAGCTATGGCGGCTATGCTGCATTAATGTCAGTAGTTAGAGCACCGGACCTTTATCGCTGTACTATCGGTTATGTTGGCGTTTATGACTTGCAATACATGTACTCAGAAAGTGATATACCTAACAGCTGGGGCGGACGATCTTACTTAAAGCGCGTGTTGGGTACAGACGCGCAACAGCTAAAAGAATATTCGCCGATTTACCATGTCAATGACATCAAAGCAAAGGTTATGCTGATCCATGGTTCGAAAGACAAACGTGTACCGGAGATCAACTCGGAAGTGCTCGCCGAAAAACTAGAGCAGGCAAACAACCCTGCTGAATATCTCCAATATGCTCAGGCAGGCCATGGTGTCTTTAATGAGGAAAATCGACAAGAGCTATATCAGGGTCTGCTGGATTTTCTGAATGAGCACTTAAAATAACCTCAGATATAGCTATTCAGGTATGCGCAGAACGTTGCGTGTTGTGCATACCTAACTCTCATCTCTACAGGGTGAAAAACTCGCAGACGGTGTTGCTCTCTGTCTGGCGACAGCAATGTCGTTGATTACCCTGGTCTGGTTTGTGCCGTTGTCTGAATAGTGGCGTTGGCTCAATAGTAGCGTTATCTGAACTGTGGCGTTACTTGGACGCCACCAGCTTTTCCAACAACACTTCAATACGTTTTACGCTGGCGGTCAACTCAGCAAGGTCACCTTCAGATGGCTCTGAGCTTGCCTTTACAGGTTTGGCATCACCACTCATTTTGTCTTTCTGCGATAGAATGCTTTCTCTGAACTCTGCGGCATCTTCTATTCCAATCAGTGACACCAGCGCGCCCGGGCCAGACTGCCCGGCCGTTTCAAAACTCAATCGCTGTAAGTTAAAGGCGCGCATGAGCGGCCCTTGGCTCATGGCCACGTCGGTAATCTTTTCAAGTGGGATAGATTTTTCCACTTTAAACAGAATACCGCGCTTTACTACCAGCTTGCGCTCAGTAAGCGTCGCCGACATAGCATTCAGCATTTTGCCGCTGATAAACAAAAAGATAGGAATAGACAAGATAAGCAGGGGTATACCGATAACGGTAAAAAACGACACAATTAACCAGCTCACCAGCCAGTATTTTTTAACGGCCGGGTTAAACGAAGCACGTAATAACACGTTTTCAGACATGGGAATCACTCCTTGATAACGCTAAAAGTTGTCTGCTGTTATCTCATGCTCGCCAAAAAGTTGCAATGCAAGGGCAGCAAGGGTTAATACGCTGTTACAGTTTTCCCTTGCATGCTGTAACCGGCTGCTGCGATATCGCCTTCCCAACGAACGGTATTAAACACGCCCTCGACCCACACCGCATCGTACAGGTTTTCTACCGGAACGCCTTCGTCCATTTTGACATAGACAATCTGATTGGATGCTGGCGGTGGCACATGAATACACGCGCCAAAGAAAGGAACGAGTAAAAACTCGGTAGTCAGTTCGGCAGTGCCCTCCAGCGGCACAATAAAACCGGGCAACTTCACTCGCTTATTGTTATACAAGGCCACCACCGGCGCGTCTGGCTGAAGCTGAGCCATTTTATTGTCGTGATTGGTTGATTGAGGTGCCAGTTCATTAAAGTCTGGCGGCACTAAGTCTTCCCAGTAAAGTTCAATCGGCTCGCTGGCTTTAACAGCACCGATCGACAGACAAAGTAATACACCTGCCCACAACACGCGGAAAGACAACAACTTACTCATGGATTCTCCACTAATAAAAAAGGCCCGTTTTCACGAGCCTTTGTGCATAAAGATTGTGATGCGCTTATGCGACTTACTCGCCTTCTTCGAAACGCTTAACGCTGTTTACGATTTCAGCTTTAGCAGCGGCAGCGTCCGCCCAGCCATCGATCTTAACCCACTTACCAGCTTCAAGATCTTTATAGTGCTCAAAGAAGTGCTCGATTTGCTTTAATAATAACGGCTGTACGTCAGACGTTTCAAATACTTCACGGTACAAAGTCGACAGCTTGTCGATTGGTACTGCCAGTACTTTCGCATCTTTACCAGACTCGTCGGTCATGTTCAGTACGCCGATTGGACGACACTTGATCACAGAACCTGCCAGCAGAGGGAAAGGCGTGATAACCAGTACGTCTACCGGGTCACCGTCTTCAGACAGTGTGTTAGGCACATAACCGTAGTTAGTAGGGTAGTGCATACAAGTCGCCATAAAGCGGTCAACGAAAATCGCGCCGGTGTCTTTATCTACTTCGTATTTCACTGGATCAGCATGTGCTGGGATCTCAATGATTACGTTTACTTCATCAGGCAGTTTCTTACCTGCAGGTACGGCATTCAAGCTCATGCTTAATTGTCCTTTCGTTAATCAAAAAAAATGTGCGTCAAGTATAAGGCCAACACAACAAAAATAAAAACCCATGAGGCCATATTCGGCCATACTCATGGGCTATTTTCACTAACCAATTAGTCGTAATAACTCAGACAGGCTTCAACCTCGTCTTTAGAGCCAAGAATAACGGGCACGCGTTGGTGAATTTCGGTGGGCATCACTTCCATAATGCGGCATTCGCCGGTAGACGCCAGGCCACCTGCTTGTTCCATCAGGAAGGCCATAGGGTTGGCTTCGTACAATAAACGCAGTTTACCGGGCTTAGCCGGGTTGCGCTTATCGAAGGGATACATAAAGATACCGCCACGGCAAAGCACGCGGTGAATGTCACCGACCATGGCCGCAACCCAGCGCATGTTGTAGTCTTTGCCGCGTGGGCCGTCTTCACCAGCCAACAAGTCGGTGATGTAGTTTTGCATTGGCGCTTCCCAATGACGCTGATTTGACGCATTTATCGCAAACTCTTTCGTTTCGGTCGGCACTTCAATATTAGGGTGCGTCAGCAGGAAACCGCCGTGGGTTTTATCCAGCGTATAAATATGCGTACCGCGGCCAGTGGTCATCGCCAGCATGGTTGACGGACCGTACAGCACGTAACCCGCTGCAACCATCTGAGTACCAGGCTGCAGGAACGCAGAAGGATCATCCGGCTCCATCCACTGCGGCGCGTGTGAGATCGAGAAGATAGTGCCAATCAGGCTGTTAATTTCTGTGTTTGATGAGCCATCCAATGGGTCAAAGCTCACCAGGTATTTTCCGTCCGGGTGGCAAGCCACCACGTCGTCTTCCTCTTCAGAGGAGATGGCTTTCACATAGCCTGATTCTTTCAGAATGTCTTTCAGAATCTGATTCGAAATCACATCCAGCTTCTTTTGTGTTTCGCCTTGTACGTTTTCACTCAGTGTTGAGCCCAGCACGCCTGCCAATGCGCCTTGGCTAACCCGGAAGGAAATTTCCTTACAGCCTGCCAGCAGAGTTCTGATCAACAAAATAAGTTCCAGCGGTGCGCCGTCTTTTTGCAGTTGAGAGTTAAGTCGTTTCATGGTTTGTGTAAGCCTTTATTTGTGTAGGGTAACTTCGCATTAAACGGGGAGAATAATGCTGGCTCTCTCCGTTGCTGCCTGCCAGCAATCGAGCCTGTATAGATTGTAAACTGACTGAGCCCCGAAAGGAAATCAGATGTTTAGGCAACACCGCAGGCTTCTGTTAAAGTATCCGGATATGAAATTACTGCAGGAAGGTTAATGCACGTACATATTTTGGGGATTTGCGGTAGCTTTATGGGAGGTATTGCCGCCATTGCTAAATCACTGGGCCACACGGTTACCGGCTCCGACCGCAATGTTTATCCTCCTATGAGCACACAGTTGGAATCATTGGGTATTACGCTAACAGAAGGCTACGACCCGGCACAGTTTAACCCGGTACCGGATATGGTGATCATTGGCAATGCCATGTCGCGGGGTAACCCAGCTGTAGAATATGTACTGGACCGCAACCTGCCCTACACCAGTGGACCCCAGTGGTTGCTGGACAACCTGCTCACCGACCGTTGGGTGGTGGGAGTTTCCGGTACCCACGGGAAAACCACTACGTCATCCATGGTAGCCTGGATTTTAGAATATGCAGGTCTCGAACCCGGCTTTCTGATCGGCGGTATTCCGCAAAACTTTGGCATTTCAGCCCGTGTTGGCGCCAGCCCTTTCTTTGTTATTGAAGCCGATGAATACGACAGTGCTTTCTTCGACAAGCGTTCAAAGTTCGTGCATTACCGTCCACGTACGTTGGTAATGAACAACCTTGAATTCGACCATGCCGATATTTTTGCAGATCTGGCAGCGATACAAACCCAGTTTCATCATCTGGTTCGCACCGTGCCCGCAACTGGCCTGGTCCTTTCTCCGGAGAAAGATGAGAATTTACAAACCGTTCTGGATAGGGGCTGCTGGAGTGAACAACAGTATCTGGGACGCCACTGGCACGCTGAACTGATTAATCAGGACGGTTCTGCGTTCTCAGTGTTTTACCAACAGGATAAAGTAGGTGAAGTACACTGGCAGTTGCTGGGCCAACACAATGTCGATAATGCCCTTATGGCTATTGCTGCAGCACATCATGCCGGTGTGACCTTACCCGATGCCATTGCCGCTCTGGGCGAGTTTGTGAATGTGAAGCGTCGTATGGAAATTCGCGGCTGTGTGAAGAACATCACGGTGTACGATGACTTTGCCCACCACCCCACAGCCATCGATACCACTATTGACGGCCTGCGCAAAAAAGTGGGTGACGCACGTATTTTTGCCGTGTTGGAGCCGCGCTCCAACACCATGAAAATGGGCGTACACAAACAGCAATTAGTGGACTCGTGGCAAGCCGCCGATGAAGTGCTTCTGTTTGAACCCGATAACCTGGGCTGGTCGCTGTCTCAGCTAGCCAAACAAAGCACGGCCCCTTGTCAGGTGTTCAGAAGCGTAGATGCGATTATTCATCAGCTAACCACCCAGTTGCAGCCAGGCGACCACGTGCTAATAATGAGTAACGGCGGTTTTGGTGGGATCCATCAGAAGCTGCTGGATGTATTAGCCGGTAAAGCTTAAAAAAGGCCATTATGAAAAAGTCTATCACCCTTGCCATTACAGGCGCGTCCGGCGCGCCCTATGCCCTGCGCTTACTGGAACAGTTAGTAGCAGCAGACTATCAGGAAATATTCGTACTGATTTCGTCTGCCGCAAAAGTGGTGTTTGCCACTGAAGAAAACGTAAAAATCCCCGCGCAACCCGACGCTGCAAGCGAGTTTTTCACTAACCGATTTAATGCCAAACCGGGCCAGATACGCGTATGCGGCAAAGAGGAATGGTTTGCCCCGGTTGCCTCAGGGTCTGCCGCACCGAAACAAATGGTCGTGTGCCCCTGCTCCACTGGCACTTTGTCGGCAATTTCGATAGGCGCCTGTGATAATCTGATAGAACGCAGTGCAGACGTAGTGCTCAAAGAGCGTGGGCAGCTTATACTGGTCCCTCGGGAAATGCCGTTGTCGACGATACATTTAGAAAATATGCTAAAACTGTCGAAGATGGGCGCAACCATTATGCCGGCAGCGCCCGGTTTCTATCATCAACCACAACAGATCAGTGATTTGGTTGATTTTGTTGTCGCCAGGATTCTCGACCACCTGGGCGTGGACCAATCATTAATGGCGCGCTGGGGTTATCAACCTGATTCAAAATAACAATTATTAAAGGAAGACAGAATGTTCCAACGCGCCTTTTCTAAATCAGCTTCACTGGTGTGCGCCGTTTCCATGGTAATGAGTTTACCTGCGCTTGGCTGGGGGCAAACCGGCCACCGGGTTACCGGCGAAATTGCCGAGCGTCACCTGACACCTTCAGCAAAACAACACATTGAAGCGCTCATTCCCAATGAATCATTGGCAGAGGCCTCGACCTATGCCGATGACATGCGATCTAACCCGGATGTATTCTGGCAGAAAACCGCCGGGCCCTGGCACTATGTAACAGTGCCTGCCGGCAAGCACTATCACGAAGTAGGAGCCCCGGAACAAGGCGACGCGGCATCGGCATTGGCGTCGTTCACTAAAACATTGAAAGATCCCAAAGCGTCGGTTGCCGACAAGCAATTAGCGCTGCGCTTTATTGTGCATATCATCGGTGATTTACACCAACCGCTGCACGCAGGTAACGGCACCGACAAAGGCGGAAACGATGTAAAAGTACGATTTTTCTGGCAGGACTCAAACCTGCACCGCGTATGGGATTCTCAGATGCTGGATCAACGCGACCTGTCATATACCGAATGGAGTAACTGGCTGGATCGCAAAATCACGGAGCAGGACATCAAGGACTGGTCAACCACAGACCCGGAAGTATGGATTACAGAAAGTACCGTGATTCGGGATACGATCTACCCTGAAGATGCTAACCGTATGTCGTGGGACTACCAGTACGAACATTTGCCTACTGCGAAAAAACGCTTACAGCAGGCAGGTATTCGGATTGCAGCTTACTTAAACGCGGTATTCGCGGATTAATCAATATCCAGCGGCTCAGGCGACAAGATAACGCCTGTGCTGTCGGCATACAGGTGATCTTCCGGCAGGAAGGTCACCCCGCCAAAGTTCACCGGAATGTCTACTTCACCGATACCCTGACAGTCAGCATTTACCGGAATGGCGTTGATAGCAAAGATGCCAATGTCAAAATCAGCCAGGTTATCGACTTCACGCACACACCCGTAACACACGATACCTTCCCAGTTATTTTCAACCGCAAGCTGTGCAGACTCAGTGTCAATTAATGCGCGACGCAACGAGCCGCCACCGTCAATCAATAACACTTTGCCGTCGCCCGGCTCACTTAGAATACGGTCGATCAATTCGCGGTCTTCGAAACACTTAACGGTAGTCACCTCTCCGCCAAATGAATAGCGGCCACCGTAGCTGGTGAACATTGGCTCCACCACATCCACATTATCGGCGAATAAATCACATAACTCAGAAGTGTTGTAGTCCATGGTAATACCTTCATAAGAAACAAGCGTGTGTGAGTAAAGCATAGCACTGGTGCGACCATAACAGCTAGGGCCTGCATGCGCTAAATCAACAAATTATGCGATTAATTTTACTCAGTGACATTGTCATAAAGGTTTCGCAAAAGTGTAACCCGGACTTCACAGAGGCTTTTTAACCTGAAACAGTCGAAAAACAGGAGCCTTCGGGATGGGCCTGAAAAGCGTTACCAAATACGATACTGTTTTATTTCACTGGTTATACGGATTAACCCTGAATCGCGATTGCCGCGCGATCATTTGGTTATCACGCACCGGTGACGGGTATTTGTATTTGGTCATTGGCCTGGCGCTGATGTGGTTTGAGCCTGAGTACGGTGAGCTTTTCCTTTACACTGCACTTATGGCCTATGGTCTGGAGCTTCCAATTTACGTGGTGTTAAAACGCGCCTTTAAACGCCCTCGCCCCTGTGACTTTATTAGTAACCTGACGGCACATGTTACGCCTTCCGATAAATTTAGCCTGCCTTCGGGCCATACTGCAGCCGCCTGGCTGATGGCCACCATTATTGCGCATTTTTATCCTCCATTCGCTGTCTTGGCTTATACCTGGGCAACACTGATTGGTTTGTCACGCATTTTACTTGGCGTGCACTACCCTACCGACGTCATTGCCGGCACCTTGCTTGGCATCACAATCGCACAACTGAGTCTGACAATTCTGGTTTAGCATGAAAGTTTTATATGGTGTACAGGGTACCGGCAACGGTCACATTGCCCGTGCTCGCATTATGGCCGAAGCAATGGCCAAGCGTGACGACATAGACGTAGATTTTGTGTTCTCAGGACGGGAGCCCGATGGCTATTTTGACATGGAATGTTTTGGTAACTATCGCACATTCAACGGTCTCACTTTTGTTACTGCAAAAGGCAAGGTCAGCCAGTGGCAGACCCTGAAACAGGCCAAACCGCTTACGCTGCTTCGCGATATTAACCAGTTTGATGTCTCAGGTTACGACGTGCTGCTCAACGATTTTGAGCCTATTACTGCGTGGGCTGCAAGACGGCGGGGGCTGACTTCGATTTCCGTTAGTCATCAGGCCGCGTTTGCGTACGATGTGCCGCGGGAAGGCGAAAGCCTGAGCGACCGCTTAATTATGCGTGCATTCGCACCAACCGATATTCAGTTAGGCGTGCACTGGTACCATTTTGATCAACCCATCGTGCCGCCGTTTATCATCGATAAACCCGCCATACACCCCAGCAAAGCCCACACACTGGTGTATTTGCCGTTTGAAGAGTTACAGGATATTCAGCAATTGCTTGAGCCGTTGACCGAGCAGCAGTTTGTATGTTTTCACCCCAAAATAAAGACTGCGTCAAAACAAGGCCATATTCAGTGGAATCCGCCATCTAAGCCCGGCTTCAGACAAGCATTGCAACACTGTTCCGGGGTGATCAGCAACGGCGGATTTGAATTAGCCAGTGAGTCATTGCAACTCGGCAAAAAGCTGCTGGTAAAGCCGCTGCATGGCCAGTTTGAGCAACTCTCTAACCTTCGAACTCTGATCACACTGGGGTTGTGTCAGCCACTGTATCAATTAGATACCGATACCGTTGAAGAATGGTTAAGCGAGCCCGACAACGAAGGCATTGAGTTTCCCAACGACCCGACGCCCATGCTTGATTGGTTAGTGGCCGGGAACTGGTCTGACACAAAACCACTGTGCAGCGCATTGTGGAAGCAGGTTAAATTTGGTCCAAAGACGCGTGAACGGTTGATGTCGCTTGCATTTTAATTTCGCTCTGCGATGATATCGGCTCCTTTTTCTTTGCTCTGGGAGTAGGCGCGTGGCGAAACGTGTTTGTGTGGTAATGGCGCTGGTATTTATGCTGAGTGCCTGTGGGTATCGAGGTGCATTGTATTTGCCCAAAGAAGCCCCTGCGACACCCGCCAATAAAGGTGCACAAGCTACTCCCCCATCATCCGGAGATGTTCGCTAGTGGATCACTTCAGTTATCAAAATCAAACGCTGCACGCTGAAGATGTCAGTGTCAAAGACCTTGCCAGTCAGTACGGTACGCCTCTGTACATCTATTCACGCGCTACGTTAGAGCGCCACTGGAAAGCGTTTGACGAAGCCTTAGGCGACCACCCTCACCTGATTTGTTATGCGGTAAAAGCCAATTCGAACATTGGCGTGCTGAGTGTGCTGGCTAAACTGGGCTCGGGCTTTGATATCGTATCAGGCGGTGAACTGGCCCGTGTAAAAGCCGCTGGCGGCGACATGAGCAAAGTCGTCTTTTCCGGCGTGGGCAAAACCCCGGAAGAAATCGAATTTGCGCTGGAAGAAGGCATTCACTGTTTTAACGTTGAATCTGAGCCAGAACTGCATCGCATCAACGAGGTTGCAGGCAAAGTGGGCAAGCAAGCACCTATTTCGTTGCGCATCAACCCCGACGTAGATGCTAAAACGCACCCGTATATTTCTACTGGCCTGAAAGCCAATAAATTTGGTATTGCCCGTGAACGTGCCATTGCGGTTTACGAGCTAGCCAACAGTTTACCTAACTTAAACGTCGTCGGTATGGACTGCCATATTGGTTCACAACTGACTGAAACCGGTCCGTTTGTAGATGCATTGGAGCGGTTGTTAGTACTCATCGACGAGCTGGCATCGAAAGGTATCCACATTAAGCACCTCGATGTCGGTGGCGGATTGGGCGTAACCTACCGCGACGAAACACCGCCTCATCCTCGTGAATATGCCGCTGCCATTGCAGAAAAAATGAAAGGCCGTGAAAACCTCACTCTGATCATGGAACCTGGCCGTGCGATTGCCGCCAACGCGGGCATCATGGTCACTAAAGTAGAATTCGTTAAATCTGGTGAAGAAAAGAACTTCGCCATTGTCGACGCTGCCATGAACGACCTGATTCGCCCGTCTTTGTATTCCGCCTGGATGAGCATTATTCCGGTGGTCGAAGGGCTGGACCGTGAAACACACAATTACGATGTTGTAGGGCCGGTATGCGAAACCGGTGATTTCATTGGTAAAGACCGGGAGCTAGGCATCGAAAGCGGCGACTATCTGGCCGTGCGAAGTGCCGGCGCATATGGCTTTGTTATGGCGTCAAACTACAACAGCCGCTGCCGTCCGGCCGAACTTATGGTAGATGGAAGCGACGTTCATGTTGTACGAGAACGAGAAAATCTAAAAGATCTCTGGAAAGGTGAGCATAAACTTACGTAAACTAGAGGGAATTCTAATAATTCTTGTTGCGCTGAAATGCTGGTAAATTTTTCTAAAATGCACGGTCTGGGTAATGACTTTATGGTCATCGATAACGTTACCCAGAATGTTTTCTTTTCCAAAGAGAAAATCCAGCAGCTCGCCGACCGTAACTTTGGCATTGGGTTTGACCAACTTTTGATGGTTGAACCCCCTTACGATCCGGACCAGGATTTCCACTACCGTATTTTTAACGCGGACGGCTCCGAAGTGTCGCAGTGCGGGAACGGCGCTCGCTGTTTTGCCCGCTTTGTGAAATTAAAAGGCCTGATCAACCGCAATAAAATTGTGGTGAGCACCAAAGCCGGTAAAATGATCCTGTATCTTGAGAAAGACGGTCAGGTAACGGTGAACATGGGCGTGCCGAACTTTACGCCGGCAGAGATCCCACTAAAAGCCAACAAAGAAGAAAAAACCTATCTGGTTCGCGCCGATGCCAGCACCTTCTTTTGTGGTGCGGTTTCCATGGGCAACCCTCACTGTGTGCTGGAAGTCGACAATGTAGACACAGCCGAGGTGGAATCGATAGGTCCGACTCTTGAGCGCCACGAACGCTTTCCTGAAGGCGTCAATGTGGGCTTTATGCAAGTAGTGAATGCAGAACATATTCGCCTGCGCGTGTTTGAACGCGGTGCTGGCGAAACCCTGGCTTGTGGCAGCGGCGCGTGCGCAGCAGTTGCAATAGGCCAGATTCAGGGTAAATTAAGCAAGGACGTCCGGGTTGATCTGCCCGGCGGCAGTTTACGAATTCGCTGGCAGGGCGCGGGAAGCCCGTTGAAAATGACAGGTCCTGCTGAGCATGTATACGACGGAACAATAAATATATGAATGAGTTATCAGGTCAGGGCAATACTTCGTTACAGTTCGACACCGAATTTCCGGAAGTCGGTGATGTCACGGCTGAACAAGTAAGTCAGTATTTAATTGAAAACCCTGACTTCTTCATTCAACACCCCAGTATCCTTGAACAACTACAAATTCCTCATGCCCAGAAAGGCAGCGTGTCGCTGGTTGAAATCCAAAGCGAGCAACTTCGCAAAAAAGTGCGTCTGCTTAACTACAAGCTCACCCAACTGATCAGCATTGCCAAACAAAACGAAAAAATTTACCGCGCCTATGCCGATTTGAACCTGCGTTTACTTACCTGTGACACAATGGCCGATATTTTACTGGCTCTCCAGGAAACGCTGCAGGAAGAACTGGGGTTGGCCACTGTCGAATTTAAATCGTTCAAAGGCCCCAACGCTTTACCTGAACTACAACGCCGGCTGTTTCTAGAAAAACGCTTTAAAGACTCGCCATACTTCTTTGGTCGTTTAAGCGAGCATGAACGCCAGCTTATGTTTGGTGGTCAGGTAGCGGAGTCCGCCGCGCTTATTTTGCTGGGCAACCTGCGTGACGCAGGCATTCTGGCTGTAGGCAGCCGCAACGCCGAACACTTCACTCCCGACATGGATACGCTGCTTTTAAACCAGTTGCGCGAAGTGCTTAACTATATACTCCCCACAAAACTGCCGTACTAATGCCAAAGAAAGCCGCAGAAACCGACCTGCAGCTTGCCCCCGATTGCGCGCACTGGCTGCAAAAATTTCTTGGGCATTTGCGCTATGAACGCGGCTTATCGTCACATACTCTGAGTAATTATGAGCGACAGCTCACTCAGGTCGCACTGTCCCTGGAAATTCAGGACTGGCGGGCCCTGACGCAAACCAAAGTAAAGCAAGCATTAGCCATTGCCCGAAAACAAAATCTGCATCCACGCAGTATTGCACTGCGCCTGTCTTCACTGCGCACGTTTGTGCAGTATTTAATGCAGCAAGGGATATTAGACACCGACCCCGTGGACGGTGTGTCCGCACCGAAGGCTGACAAACCGCTCCCCAAACAACTGTCGGTCGATGATATGGCGGTGCTGTTAAATGACGAGGACGACGAAGAGATTCTGATCCGCGATCAGGCCATGTTCGAGTTGATGTATGGCTGTGGATTACGTCTGAACGAGCTGACCTCGCTGAACGTATTTGATTTTACCCGGGACCATCAGGTTCGGGTAACGGGTAAGGGCAACAAACAGCGGCTGCTGCCGGTCGGCAAAAAAGCCCGCGAAGCCATTGCCAAATGGCTAAAGGTAAGAAGGCAGTGGCTTACCAAAGAAGGCGAGTCTGCGCTGTTCATCAGCAAGCGACAAAACCGCATTTCGAATCGCCAAGTAGCAAACCGGTTAAACGAAATGGCCAAACGCCAGGCTATGAGCCAGGGTGTAAACCCACACAAACTGCGCCATTCTTTTGCCACGCATGTACTAGAGTCCAGCGGAGACTTGCGCGCAGTGCAAGAACTGCTTGGACACGCCAATTTGTCTACCACTCAGGTGTATACTCATTTGGATTTTCAGCATTTGGCTAAGGTATACGACAACGCTCATCCTCGCGCCCGTAAAAAGTAATTCATCGTCTTCAGGAGTCTGTTATGCAATGTTATCGCCCGGTGCACCCGGTTAAAGCCCTAACCTTCGACCTGGATGACACCCTTTACAATAACGAGCCCATTATTCAGCACGCTGATGCCGCCCTGAATCAAAAGATTCGAAACGATTATCCAGCACTCAGCGCAATGACCAACGACGACTGGTTTACCATAAAAAAAGCCCTCATTAACAAAAACCCGAAACTCGCATCAGACATGGGTAAATTGCGCTGGCAAACGTTATTTACCGCGTTAGGTAAAGCACAGTTACCTGATACTGAACGTGCTCAGGCGGCAAGTGAGTTGTTCGATTTTTTCTATGCTGCTCGTAGTAATTTCCAGGTCGCCCCGGACATTATCGCGGTAATGGAAAAGCTGGCTGAGAAAGTCCCGCTAGTCGCTATCACAAATGGTAACGTAGACACAGACATGATTGGCCTGGCGCCATTTTTTAGCTTAACGCTACACGCAAGTGTAACCCGCCCTCGCAAACCCTACCCGGACATGTTTGAAGAAGCCATTGAGCACCTTTCGCTGCCTCCACAGCACATCATGCACGTTGGCGATAACCTGATCAAAGATGTGCTGGGTGCCCACAAAGTCGGTATGCAAACTGCCTGGCTCGCCTGTAACCGGGAAATGGATTTACGCGCAGAAAAACTGGCTGTCCTGCCAGGTGTGCAGTTGTCCTCACTGGACGAGTTGTTGTTGATGGTTGACTAGGTCCCGGCACAAGGCTCAATAAGATCCCGGCGCAAGGTGACCAAGGGTCCCGGCACAAGGCCGGGATGACAGGGGAGGAAAATTCGGGACCTCAATAACCCCGCTTAATCCACCGGCTGATTGTCTTCCAGTACGTTTTGTTGCATGGAGTCGCATGGGCGGCTGCAACAGGGACGGCCCACCACTTTGGCAGGTACACCCACCACCGTAACATGGGGAGGTACATCGTTCAGCACCACACTACCAGCGCCAACTTTAGAGCCTTCGCCAATTTCGATGTTGCCCAGTACTTTCGCGCCTGAGCCCAACATAACGCCCTGACGAATCTTCGGATGGCGGTCACCGCTTTCATTCCCGGTACCACCCAAGGTAACGTTTTGCAGAATCGAAACGTTGTCTTCGATGACGGCAGTTTCACCCACCACGATACCCGTGGCGTGATCGAACATGACGCCTTTACCAATTGTCGCTGCAGGGTGAATATCCACTGCAAAGGCTTCCGAATTCCGACTTTGCAGGAACAACGCTAGCTGATAGCGCTTTTGCTGCCACAGATAATGCGCAAGGCGATGCACCTGAACCGACTGGAACCCTTTAAAGTGAATTAATACCGTCATGTAATCTTTTACCGCTGGGTCGCGATTAAAGATAGCGCGAATGTCCTCGATGGCCGCTTCAACAATGGCGGGCTCTAACAGGTAAGCTTCGTCGAACACTTCGCGAATAGCTAACGCCGGCATAATATCGTCAGCCATTTTATTCGACAGAATAAAGCTCAGCGACGACTCAAAATTATGGTGCGTAAGAATACAGGCATGAATAAAGCTCGCCAGTAGCGGTTCTTGCTCAACGATACGTTTTGCTTCGTGCTTTAGCGTTAGCCAAAAATCGGCTGTAGCGGTCATTGCTTGCATGTGACTTTCCCAATGTGTAAGGCGGACGACAGTTCCTGATAACGACGAGGAGATAGTGCCTGTTCAAAAAAATTCAAGCGCAGAAACCCGTAAGCAGTAAACAACATCGTTTTACATGCTAAATAGGGCAACTGTTCTGAATACGCGAGAGCATACCATAAAGATGACTATAATTTCATCGTGTTGAATGAAGCGGTTTATTCACTTTGGCTTTAAGGTTTAATGCACTGCGCATTAATGGCATACTCTCACCATTAACTAACCCCTGAATAAAAATACAGGCATTTTCGATCTTATGGATGTCTCAGAGTTACTCGACGAATTAAACGATAAACAACGCGAAGCCGTTGCCGCCCCTTTGTCTAACAGCCTGATTCTGGCTGGAGCAGGCAGTGGTAAAACCCGTGTTCTGGTACACCGCATCGCTTGGTTAATGCAGGTCGAGAACATTGCTCCCTACAGCATTCTTGCAGTAACCTTTACCAACAAGGCCGCCAGAGAGATGCGCGGGCGTATCGAAAGCTTGATGGGGCGTCCGCTCAATACCATGTGGATTGGTACATTCCACGGTTTAGCGCACCGGTTGCTGCGCGCACATTACGCCGAGGCCAATTTACCGGAAAACTTCCAGATCCTGGATTCTGACGATCAATACCGGCTGGTACGTCGCGTATTAAAAGCCATGAACCTGGATGAGAAACACTGGGCACCGCGTCAGATTCAGTGGTACATCAACGGCAACAAAGACGAAGGCCTTCGCCCGCAGCACATTGAAACCCACGGCGATCACACCCAGCAGAAAATGCGCGATATTTATGCGGCGTATCAGGAAGCCTGTGACCGCTCGGGGTTAGTCGACTTTGCAGAACTCTTACTGCGTGCCCACGAACTGTGGGTCAAAAACCCGGAACTACTGAGCCACTATCAACGCCGGTTCCGCGCGGTACTGGTAGACGAATTCCAGGATACCAACAACATACAGTACGCCTGGCTGCGTCTGCTATGCGGCCACGATAACAACATTATGATTGTGGGAGATGACGACCAGTCTATTTACGGCTGGCGTGGCGCAAATGTCGATAACATTCAGCACTTTCTGCGTGACTTCAACGACGCCACCACAATTCGTCTGGAACAAAATTACCGCTCAACTGGCACTATATTGAAAGCCGCCAACGCAGTCATTGAACACAACCAGGGGCGTTTGGGTAAAGAGTTGTGGACCGACGGAGACAATGGTGAACCCATTTCCATTTATGCCGGGTTCAACGAACTCGACGAAGCCCGGTTTATTATTTCGCAAATTGCCGACTGGCAGAACCAGGGCAATCAATTGCGCGAAAGTGCCATTTTATACCGCAACAACGCACAATCACGTGTGCTGGAAGAGGCCTTGCTTCATCAAGGACTGCCATACCGTATTTACGGCAGTTTGCGATTCTTCGAACGTCAGGAAATTAAAGACGCGCTGGGCTATATGCGTTTAGTGAGCCATGCCCATGATGACGCAGCGTTTGAACGAGTCGTTAATACCCCAAGCCGCGGATTAGGTGAACGTACGCTGGCCACTATCCGTGAGCACGCCCGCGTTCAGAACTGCTCAATGTGGCAGGCCAGCTTGCAGTTATTGCAGGAAAAAGGTCTGAAAGGCCGTGCTGCCAATGCCCTTGAGCAGTTCATTAACCTGATTACCGCCATGGATGAAGCCTGTGCAGAACTGCCGTTAGAAGAACAAGCGGAATACGCTTTCAGGCAGTCTGGTTTGTACGCGATGTATCAGGCCGAGAAAGGCGAAAAAGCCCAGGCACGACTGGAAAACTTAGAAGAACTGGTTACCGCCTGTAAGCAATTTGTGGTGCCGGAAGAAGCCGATGAGATGACACCATTGGCGGCATTCTTGGCTCATGCCTCATTGGAAGCAGGCGAAACCCAGGCTACCGGCGAGCAGGACGCAGTGCAGTTGATGACTATCCATACCGCAAAAGGTTTGGAGTTTCCGTTGGTCTTTATGGCTGGCGTGGAAGAAGGGATGTTCCCAAGCCAAATGACCAATGAAGAACCCGGTCGCATGGAAGAAGAACGCCGACTCTGCTACGTAGGCATGACCCGCGCTATGAAGAAACTGTATATGACCTATGCAGAAATGCGCCGCCTGTACGGACAAGAAAAATACCACACGGCATCACGTTTTTTGCGCGAAATCCCGGTTGAGTGCGTAGAAGAGATAAGACTCAAGACCACAGTTTCCCGCCCGGTGCCGAACCGCTTTAGTCGCTCAGTGTCTCACGAGAGTTTTGAACAAAGCGGCTTTACATTGGGACAACGCGTCCGACACAGAAAGTTTGGTGAAGGTGTTGTGCTAAACTATGAGGGTAGCGGTGATCACGCCAGGGTTCAGGTGAATTTTGACGAATTTGGCAGTAAGTGGCTGGTACTAAGTTTCGCAAAACTCGAACCGGCATGAGGAAACCTCAATGCAACAAAAAGTCCTGATAATCGAAGACAGCAGTACCAGTCTGGCTCTACTAAAGAAACTGGTAGAGAGAGCAGGACTTAAACCGGTCGTCGCCACGACACTGGCAGAAGCGCGTCATATCTTTTTGCACAGTGAACCGGAAGATTATTTATGTGCCATTGTAGACTATCATTTGCCGGATGCGCCTAATGGCGAGGCCATAGATTATGCCATAGATAGTTTCATTCCCACCATTGTGTCAACGGGTAAACTCGATGCAGATACCCGCAACCGGGTGTTGGCAAAAGATGTAGTTGATTACATACCCAAGGAAAATGCCCAGGTATTCGACTACCTGATGAGACTGCTGTCTCGTTTGGAAAAAAACAAAGGCATCGAAGTCATTGTGGCCGACCCGAAAAGACAAAGCCGTACTGCCATGGCCGCGTTACTGCGCCGACACAACTTTATTACGTTGGAATGCGCAACAACTGAAGACGTAGAAGCGCTCTTAGCCTCACACCCCAATGTAAAACTCTTGCTGATAGACAGCGAAATAAAAGGCGAACTGGCCACGCAGTTTGTTGCCCACCTGCGCAAAACATACAGCAAAGAAACGTTAGCAATACTAGGCTTATCGGCCGACGAGAACAATTTGCTGTCAGCTCGCTTCATAAAGAGCGGCGCCAATGATTTTGTAAAAAAGCCGTTCTGTCACGAAGAGTTGCTATGCCGGATCACGCTCAACATAGACCTGATTGAAAAAGTCGAAACGATTCGGCGAACCGCAAACACCGATTACCTTACCGGACTGCCTAATCGCCGGCATTTCTTTTACACCGTAGACCAGTATCAACAGACCCCGCTGTCTCACCAGTCAGTAGCACTGATTGATCTGGACCACTTTAAAAGAATCAACGATACGTACGGTCACGATGCGGGGGACGCTGTGCTCAAAGCCGTCGCCAGACGTATTGCGAGTCACTGTGCCGACCTGGTAGTGTCGCGCTTTGGCGGTGAAGAGTTTTGTGTGTATCTGCCCGACCTCCCCTCTGAAGCAGCAATAGAGAGAATCGAAGCGCTGCGCCAACACATTGCCTCAAAACCCGTGAACTTTAAGGACCAGATGTTACCCGTGACCGCCAGTATTGGGCTAACGACAGCATCGTCCACTAACGTTCATGAGATGCTTACCCGTGCTGACAAACTTTTATATCAGGCGAAAACCGGCGGAAGGAATCAGGTGGCGCACGACTAGTCCCTCACGAGAAATCCTTTTTCTTTGCGAATATCAATAGCTTCTACCTATTTCTGCTCTGTCAAACCAGCAACCAATACTACTTGCTTAACATCACGGTTCAAAAAACGATCAATTATTACTTGCAATAAACTTGATTACTCAAGTATTATGCAAGCAGTTTAATGTTAAGGAACCACTATGTCTTCACTCACACACTCCATGCAGTTAATTTTAACGCTGGTGAAAACACAGGGTCAGGTACTCAAACCTCTGGAAAGTACATTGTCTGTGCATGGCATCAGTTTTACCGAATGGCTGGTTATGCACCGCCTATACCAGTCCAGCGATCACACTATTAAACGCGTCTCGTTGGCCGACGCAATTGGTGTTACGGCCTCCGGGGTAACGCGTTTGCTATTGCCCATGGAAAAAGTCGGCTGGGTAGAACGCGTGACAAATGCTAGAGATGCCCGGGTTAGCCTGGTAAGACTTACATCTGGAGGGCTGGAAGCGTATCAACAAGCAACTAACAGTATCGAACATGCTGCTAACCGGGTGACCAATATGATGAACCAGCAACAGATAGAGCAGTGCATGGGGCTATTGTCGAGTTTGCACCTGTCAGCCATCGATGCTGCTCAACTCTCCTAACCGCGGAATAACGAGAAACACATGGAAGACCTGACTCAGGGATCGATTCCCAAACATCTTATTAAACTTGCCGTTCCCATGGCCATTGGCATGCTGGTGCATACACTGTACCTCATGATAGACCTGTATTTTGTGGGGCAACTCGGTGAACACGCACTGGCTGGTGTCAGCGCCGCTGCTAACATTTCGATGTTTGTACTGGCAATCACGCAAATGCTGAATATTGGCACGGCAACGTTAATTTCTCATGCGGTAGGCCGCAAAGATCAGCATGACGCCAACAAGGTGTTTAACCAGTCCCTTACACTATCAGCAGTTATGGCGGCTCTTGTGCTGATTACTGGTATCGCGATGACCCAACCCTATATGAATACCATGAGCCTTGACCCGCAGGTTCAAATGCTGGGGGCCAATTATCTGTACTGGTTCCTGCCCGGCCTGGCATTGCAATTTGCCATTGTTGCTATGACCGCCGCCATGCGAGGCACAGGCATTGTAAAACCGGCTATGCAGGTGCAAATGCTCTCATTGCTGGTCAATATTGTACTGACACCAATTCTGATCCACGGCTGGCTTACGGGCTATGCCATGGGCGTAGCGGGCGCAGGACTTGCCAGTTCGCTATCGGCGCTGTTTGCCACGCTGTTGCTGTGGCGCTATTTCAGCCGCATGACACAATACCTCAGCGTGAATAAACAACACCTGGCGCCTCATCCGTCAACCTGGCAGCGCTTGTTTAAAATTGGCTTTCCGGCGGGGGCTGAGTTTTTCCTTATGTTCACCTATATGGCATTGGTGTATTGGGCAATTCAGCGGTTTGGCGCAAGCGCAACAGCGGGCTTTGGGATCGGCTCCAGAATGATGCAGGCACTTCTGTTACCCGCGATGGCGGTGGCATTCGCTTTGCCCGCGGTTGCCGGTCAGAATTTTGGTGCGCAATTGCCGCACAGGGTGAAAGATGCTTTCAGGCATGCAGTCGGTATCTGCTGTGCACTCATGCTCGCACTCACGTTGTTCTGTGTTTGGCAACCCGGCGTATTTCTGGGCGCATTCTCCAACGATGCGGCGGTGCTGGCTGTCAGCGCAGGCTTCCTCGGCATTGTGTGCTTTAACTTTGTGCCATCCGGCGTGATTTTTAGCTGTTCGGGCATTTTTCAGGGGGTTGGTAATACCTGGCCGAGTCTGTGGAGCTCTGCCACACGACTGGTCACCTTTGCGGTGCCGCTGATGTGGCTAACTGCACAGCCCGACTTTTATATTGAGCAAGTCTGGTATTTGTCGGTAACGACCGTGTGTGTGCAATCAGCCTTGTCGTTGTTTTTAGTGAGACGTGTTTTGCGTCCGCTCCAACCTGACACCAGTTCGATACCGACCAGCGCCAGCTGAGGCAAGGGTGCTCGCTATTTTCGTACCGGCGTATAGTGTGCCGATACAATTGAAGCAGCACCTTCTTGCTCTGCTATTACCCAACTGCCGGTCATCGTAAAGCGGTTTTCTTTACCGTCCGGCATCGTCATCGCAAATACGACGTGCCCGGTCACCACCGCGGTTTGCTGATAAACGCGCACATTGAGATCGCTGAGTGTCGCAACAGGCCCTGAGCGTTTTTTTGCCGGATCGTAAAACGCCACAACCTTTGCTTTGGTGTCGATTTCACCGACCGGAGAGACTTCAAGATAGCTATCGTGCAATATACGTTGCAGCGTAGTGGCATCAAACGCCAGTTGCGCGTCAACTTGTTGCTGCACCAGGGCTTTAGCCTGTTCAGGATCCAATTCTGCGGCATTTACAAGTGACGTCCACAGCGCAGCTACAAACCATACCAGTAAACCCCATCGTTTAGTCTTCATTATTTGGCTTCCTTTCTCCACACAGAAATAGTAGCCAAAAAACTAAACGTAATTGTATGGGCTGTAAACTGGCGAACTGTTACCAATCATGTCACCAGCAACGTCGTGAACTAAAGCCGTGCATCGAACTAACTTCCAGCCCTTTTCATTAGTCTTGGTGGATTACTCTGCCCTTTAACCTAACAAGGGCAAACGGTTGGACGCTTTGACTTCACGCAACGAAATGTTTGAACGAATTGCCGAAATACCCGGTAATTTACGCAACACCTTTTCCACAAACACGCTGTAGTCGTCGAGGTCTTTAGCAACAACTTGCAACATGAAATCTGACTCACCCGTTGTATTGTGGCACGACAATACATTCTCGGAGTTTGTGATAATTTGTTCAAACACCCGAGTACTTTCCTCATCATGATGTGTACATGAGAGCTGTACGAAAGCGAGAACCCCGAATCCAAGCTTGCGTCTATCCAGATTAGCCTGATAGCTACCAATAAATCCCTCCGACTCAAGCCGCTTTAGCCTGCGCCAGCAAGGTGTCTCACTAAGTGAAAGGCGCGTAGACAACTTGGCATTAGTCAGCCTGCCATCCTCCTGCAAATGATGCAAAATAGATACATCTGTTTCGTCCAAACCACTCATAGCAAGAATCCCCTATAAATAAACAACTATTAAAAGACTATTTCACAACCTATGAAAATTCAACGCAACAAAACAAGGTAATTTCAATCCAACCGTCTATCATTTAACCCATCTAAAATTTGACCATTGGGAGTATGACTCGCCATGAAAGCCGTCCTCATAGAACAATTTTCTCAACGTCCAACAATTCAACAGGTAGCTGACCCTACACCCAACAATCATGGCGTTGTTATTCGTGTAAAAGCAACAGGTGTGTGCCGAAGTGACTGGCACTGCTGGCAAGGGCATGACACGGATGTAGTACTTCCCCATGTACCGGGTCACGAATTTGCAGGTATTGTCGAAGCTGTTGGTAAAGACGTGTCTAAATTCAAGGTAGGTGACAGGGTAACCGTGCCATTTATTAATGCCTGTGGAAATTGTAACGAGTGCCATTCAGGCAATCATCAGGTGTGCGGAAATCAAACTCAGCCAGGCTTTACCCATTGGGGTTCATTTGCTGAATATACGACTGTCGACCACGCTGACGTAAATTTAGTCACACTGCCTGAACACATGGATTTTACTACAGCAGCCAGCCTGGGATGCCGTTTTGTGACTGCGTTCAGAGCTGTCGTAGACCAAGGCGGAGTAACTGCCGGTCAGTGGGTTGCTGTTCACGGTTGCGGTGGTGTCGGGCTGTCTGCCATCATGATCGCAAGCGCAGCAGGTGCAAACGTCATCGCTGTGGACATAGCCGAGGACAAACTGGCATTAGCTAAATCACTGGGTGCTGTCATCACGTTGAATGCGAATAATACCGATGACGTTGCTGCCGCTATCAAAGAAGTAACCAAAGGCGGAGCACATGTTTCATTAGATGCGCTAGGACATCCCGTTACCTGTGTGAATTCAATAAACTGTTTGCGTAAGCTCGGTAAACATATTCAGGTGGGCTTGTTATTGGCTGAACATGCTACACCGCCGATCCCGATGGATAATGTCGTTGCTAACGAACTGCAAATTCTTGGTAGTCACGGTATGCAGGCTTTTCGCTACAACGCCATGATGGCACTAATCTTGTCAGGTAAACTTCAACCTGAAAAGCTACTTGGCAAAACCATTGCGCTGGAAGACGCTATTGATGCAATGGTAGACATGGACACATCAACATCTGTTGGCGTGACCGTAGTGACTCACTTTTGATCAGAAGCCAGAGCGAATGTGTAGTAAATCGCTCTGGTGTTTACTCTTCAGTCACCACACTGGCAACCACTTTGCGCTGCTTCCTAAAGCCCCGCCAGGCATCAATGCTAAACAACAGCAAACCAACCCACACCAGGGCGAAAGTGGTTAATCGAGCAGGTTCAAGTGGCTCCTGATAAAGCCATACCGCCAGAATGAACATCAGGGTAGGGCCAATGTACTGAAACAGGCCCAGGGTAGTGAACAGGATGCGTTTTGCCGCAGCGTTAAAGGCAAGTAATGGCATGGTCGTCACAACACCGGCAGCAAGCAGCCAGCCATTGAGCTCCCAGTCATTGGTAAGCATATTGCTTTGCTCACCCGCGAACATTACCCAGTACAGTATTGCGAAGGGTAATAAGACCAGGGTTTCCATAAAGAGGCCCGGCATAGGCTCTACCGGGATTTGCTTGCGGATTAAGCCGTAGACACTGAAGGTGCACGCCAGCGTCAATGCAATCCAGGGCAGCGTGCCATGCGCAACAATAATGTTTACCACACCGGCGATGGCCAGGAATACAGCAAACTTTTGCAATGGCCGCAGGCGTTCTTGCAGAATCAACCGCCCGAGAAACACGTTAATAATGGGATTGATGTAATAGCCTAAACTGGCCTCCAGCATGTAGTTGCTGTTAATGGCCCAGATGAATAGCAACCAGTTTGCACCCAGCAATACGCTGGCCGCGGCCAGGCTGAGCATCAGTTTTTTGCTGGCAAAAATCGCCTTCATTTTGCCGATTTGCTTTAACGCCACCAGCAATACACACAGCAATAACGCCGACCATATCACCCGGTGCATTAAAATATCGGTAGGCGGAACCTCAGTAATTTGCTTGAAATACAGCGGTGCAATACCCCACATGGTATACGCCGCAGTAGCGTAAAACATACCCGCAAAAGCAACCGGTTTGGCTGACACACTATCTCCCTACAATAAAAACAGGCTGCCGAGGCCGAGGAATGCAACAAATCCCACAATATCAGTAACCGTGGTGAGAATAACCGACCCGGAAAGCGCAGGATCGATTTTCAACTTATCCAGCACCACAGGCAGTAATACACCGGCCAGGGCTGCGGCCAGAATATTCATAAAAATTGCCAGGCAGATCACCAAGCCCAGCAGCGGGTCACTAAACCAGAAAAACGCCACAATGCCGATAACTAACGCCCAGATAACGCCGTTCACTCCGCCGACTTTCAGTTCTTTGGTCATCAGAGCTTTCAGGTTGGCACCTGTAACCTGGCCTAGTGCCAGACCCCGTACAATCAGCGTTAGCGTCTGGCTTCCTGCAATCCCGCCCATGCTTGCTACCACAGGCATCAGCACAGCGAGCGCCACAACTTGCTGTAGCGTTGCTTCGAACAACCCGATGAACCAGGAAGCCAGAAATGCGGTGAGCAGGTTGATCCCCAACCACAGCGCGCGACTACGGGCACTTTTAGCGACGGGCGCAAATAAATCCTCGTCTTCATCCATACCCGCGGTGGCCATCACCTGACGCTCGTAGTTTTCATTGACCAGTTCACTGGCACTTAAAATGTCGACCCGGCCTAACAGTTTGTTGGTATCGTCGACCACCGGCAACGCAGAAAAGCCACTTCGCTGCACCTGTAAAGACGCGGTAGTACTGTCGTCAGAGCCTTTAATTACCGGAATAAACTCCTCGGTAAGTTCCACCAGTGGCAAATGTTCTGGTGCACCGAACACTTTGGTTAGCTTCACAGCGGCAGAAAACTGTCCGGAACGGTTGATCAAAAAGATCGTATCACAATGCTGTGGCACATTCCGGCGAATGCGGCGCAAACCGTCGCGTACTTTGGCATTTAATGGCATTGCCAGTACGTCATGCGAAATCCAGTGACCAATTTGCTCGTCGGGAAACTGTGTCGCGTCGCGGAAGTAACCCTGTTGCTGGTCGTCCAGTGCCTGAAATGCCAGCTCCATCAGCTTGGCAGGCAATGAATCCATCAGCTCGAGTAAGTCCTCGGCGTCAATACCAGTGAGGATTTTGCTCCACTGATCGTCCTCGGTGGCTGAAATCAGCACTTCACGAGGGTCGCTCCGCATTTCTACCAGCACGTCAATTTTGCGGTCATCCGGCAGGGCTTCCCACAACGACAAACGCTCTTCAACCGGCAGTGATTCCAGTAGCGTTGCTATTTCTACATGTTCTGCGGGCAGTAACGATTCCGCCACCGATTGCATGTCATCATTTCCATTGTCGGCAACAATTTCTTCAATCAGATTAGGTAATGGTTCGGCCATAGAGCACTCCGCCTAGGTACAAGTTAACTGGGCGTCACTATAGCACTTTTCCTTAAATTCCGAATGGGAAAAACTGATCTTAAAAAGGCCTGATAATTTCCTCAAAAACGCGTAAAATCTTCGCCCAATGATAGCGACATCCCCATCCCCTGCTCCACAGTCAGATTTCCCCTCGGACAACACCGAGGCGCTCGCGCGTGCCCAACAAGTATTGGAAGATACCTTCGGCTATCGCGAGTTCCGCGATGGGCAAGCTGAAGTCATAGCACAACTGATTGACGGCGCAGATGCGTTGGTATTGTTACCCACTGGTGGCGGAAAATCGCTGTGTTACCAGATCCCGGCCATGGTACGCGATGGCACGGGCATTGTGGTGTCGCCTCTCATTTCTCTCATGCAGGATCAGGTTGAACAATTACGTGAAGCCGGTGTAAAAGCGGCTTATATCAATTCGAGCCTGGATCCGGAAACACTACACAGCACCACGCAAGGGTTGAAAGACGGCGAATACGACATGGTATATGTGTCGCCTGAACGTTTGTTACAACCGTATTTTCTGAATATGCTGGCATCGTTACCGATTGCCTTATTCGCGGTGGATGAAGCGCATTGTGTGTCCCACTGGGGCCACGATTTCCGTCAGGATTACAGGGGGTTAGGCTTACTCAAGCAGCGCTTTCCGAATGTGCCCCTCATTGGTTTAACCGCCACGGCAGACACCACAACGCAGCAAGATATCCTGCTTCAGTTAGGATTAATCGATCCACTGGTGTATCGGGGAAGCTTCGACAGACCCAATATTCGCTACAGGGTGGTGCCAAAATACAAAGCTTTTGACCAGATTGTTACTTATATCAAGCAACAGGATGGCAGCGGGATTATTTACTGTAATTCACGCGCCAAGGTGGATGATTTAAACGCCAAGCTTCACCGCCAGGGCATGCGTTGCGCGGCCTATCACGCGGGTATGGAGGCAGATGAACGCGCCTTTGTTCAGCGGCAGTTTATTACCGATAAAATCGACATTGTGGTCGCCACGGTCGCTTTTGGTATGGGCATCAATAAATCCAACGTTCGCTACGTTGTTCACCATGACGTGCCGCGTAGCATTGAGAGCTATTATCAGGAAACCGGCCGGGCCGGGCGTGACGGTTTGCCTGCGGAAGCCATGTTGCTGTTCGACGAAAAAGACAGTGCACGGGTGAAGCAATGGATTGACCAGGGCGAAAATGCCGAGCGCAATGCGATTGAACTCCAGAAGTTCAGTGCCATGGAATCGTTCTCGGAAGCACAGACCTGCCGTCGTCAGGTACTGCTGAACTACTTTTCGCAATTCAGTGACAAAGCCTGTGGTAACTGTGATATCTGTTTGGATCCGCCCCGTCCGTTCGATGGACTGGTGACGGCACAGATGGTGCTCAGCTGTATTCTTCGACTGGAGCAACGCTTTGCCACACAATACGTCATTGACGTGCTGCGCGGTAAATCACACAAACGCATTCAGGAATCCGGCCACGAAAAGCTCTCGACCTGGGGGATTGGTAAGTCGCAAAGCGACCAGTACTGGCACAATATTATTAACCAGTTAATTCACCGGGGCTATGTACGTATCGATGTTGCTAACCATGCAGTGTTACGTTTGACAGAAGCCGCCCGGGCAGTATTAAAAGGCGAAGTCCCAGTGGAACTGGCGACACCACGATTGGAAATCAAACAGGATAAGCCCGCGCGCGGCGCCCTGAAAAACTACGACAAAGCCCTGTTTGCTCGTCTGAAACATTTGCGAAAAGTCCTTGCTCAGGAGCACGATGTACCGCCTTTTGTTATTTTCAGTGATGCGACCCTGGCTGAAATGTCAGACGCCAAACCCACCAGCGAAGCCCAACTGCTTGAAGTCAGTGGCGTGGGCAAAACCAAACTGCAGCGGTACGGCGACGCCTTTTTACAACTGATTCAGGACTATCTGGAACGCGACGACTAAGTCACCGCGCTTTTAACCCCTTACAATGTCCCATTTGATACGAAGCAAACAAGGCTACGCGTAAGCGTATTCACCGCCTTTTTCCAGCCCCCGCTGGTAGGCTTCACGCGCGTGTATTTGTTGAACAAATGCGTCTATGCCCGGATACAGACCTTTTCCAACGCGCCCTTGCATTGCCTCAAGCGGGAAGCTCATCTGGAAGTCCGCGCCGCTCAGTGCATCGCCGGCAAACCACTCGTGATCAGACAGGTAGTCGTTCACGTATTTCAGGCTTTGTTCAAGATTAGGGCCGTAATAGGCAGCAATAATGCCGTCGACCAGCTTGTTTACAATAGGCTTAATGAAAAACGGACCTGCTTTTTCCTTGGCCTTGCCGAGCACGAGGCGGGCAACTAACGGCGGCATCAGACTTCCTTCCGCGAAGTGCATCCAGAAACGATATTGCATTAAGTCTGCCGTTGACGCCGGTTTTAAATGAGGCGCATAGGTGTCTACCAGAAACTCAATGATGGCACCGGATTCCGCCAACACCAGATCGCCATGGGTCAGCACCGGCGAGCGTCCTAGTGCATGCACGTCTTTCAGCGCGGCCGGAGCCAGATTCGTTTTTGCATCGCGCTGATAGTGTTTCACCGTGTACGCAAGTCCCAGTTCTTCCAGAAGCCAGAGAATACGCTGAGAGCGGCTGTTGTTAAGATGGTGAAGTACGATTTCCGGTGAAGTTGTCATGATGGCTCCTTTAATATAAACCTATTGTATACGCCCAGGCACCGCAAACCGATCAACAGATTGTTTGATTACGGAAATGCGCATCTCAATGATAGGATACGCACATAATCAGTATTTGGGTTTTCTATGCAGCTAAGTCACCATTACGCCACCGACCTGTCTGAAACCGTCAGTGCAGTCACACCACAACCGCTCAGCGATTTGACTTTATGCCTGACAAATACGGCACTGGCAGAGCAATTCAATTTACCAACCGACTGGTTTACCGACCAGGGGATCATTGAACAGATTTTTTCTGAGCAGGGCGCCCTCGGTAAACAGGCGGTGGCGCAAAAATATGGCGGACACCAGTTTGGTCAGTGGAATCCGTATCTGGGTGATGGGCGTGGGTTACTGCTTGGCGAAGTGACCGATGACAAGGGGGCGCAATTTGATCTGCATCTCAAAGGTGCGGGGCAGACGCCTTATTCCCGTCATGCCGATGGCCGGGCCGTATTGCGCTCAACGTTACGGGAATATATTGGTTCTGAAGCCTTGCATCATCTCGGCATTCCGTCGTCACGTTCGTTGTGTATGTTCACAAGCAATGAACGCGTATACCGGGAACTACCCGAGCCGGGTGCCATGATGATTAGAATGGCGCCCAGTCACCTGCGCTTCGGGCACTTCGAATACTACTTTCACAGCAAAGAGTTCGACATTTTAGACAAGCTCATGGACTTCACCCTGACACGCCATTTCCCGGACTGTGCGTCGCAGGCAGAACCCCACAAAGCCTTGTTGAAAGCAATTACATTACGCACTGCCAGAATGGTAGCCTTGTGGCAGGTACATGGGTTTGTGCATGGGGTAATGAACACCGACAACATGTCGATTCACGGCATTACTTTCGACTATGGCCCGTATGCATTTATGGAGCAATTTAAATCGGACGCGGTGTTTAATCATTCTGATCACGAAGGTCGCTATGCTTTTGATCGCCAGCCCGGAATTGCCCTGTGGAACTTAAATGCCATGGCGTACGCGTTTTCTCGCTACATGAGTATTGATGATATCAAAGACTGCCTGACGCAGTTTGAACCTGCTTTTTTAGCTGTGTATCGCCAAACCATGCTGGCGCGTATCGGCTTAGACAACGACAAAGAGCACGAGGCTTGTCTGAATCAGTGGCTCGCGATGCTGGCTCAAAACCCTATCGACTACACGCAAAGCTTCAGATGGCTTGCCAGTACCGACCACGACGCATTAACACCGGCGCTGCGCGATCACTTTATCGACCGCAATGCCTTTGACGGATGGTGGCAGGACTATCGTCAGCGCCGCCAGTCTTCTACTGAGAGCCAGGCAAGCATGCTAGCCAGAAACCCTGCGGTGATTGCCCGTACCCATACCCTGCAGCAAGCCATTGCAGCGGCAGAACAAGGCGATTTTTCGATTGCAAAGCAATTGTTGCTAGCGTTGCAGACGCCGTATCAGTCGACAACAGCAAGCGAGCCTTTTGAACAGCCGGATGACAGCAGCGAAACAGTGAGTTTGTCATGCAGCAGTTAACCACGCAATGCCTCACTGAAGCACTCAGTTTAAGTGACAATGGCCAACTGATGATCAACCTTCCCTTGCCAGCCACGCCGCTGGCATTTACCCGTTTATGTGAAGGACTCGGCAAGGTTTTCGACCAGCCGCCCACGGAGTTGGAATGGGGCGCAGACCGGGCGCAGGCCCGATATTTACTCCCCGATATGGATTTGTTACTGCAAGCCGAATGGTTGTGCGAGGCCATGTGGCTCACCCCGTCGGGTTACACACAGAATTACCAAAACGCCACTGAGGCGCTGCAAGCATTGCTCTGCCGCGTGGCTAATGAATGAAAAAAGTGCTATATTAAATCAGTTACAGGCCTTGCAAAGGGCCGCCCAACCCCCATATAGCACAGTCAGATTTAAACCGGCATTGAGTTTCATGACCAGTACATCCCCACAGTATCGTTTTGTTAGCGCAGCCAAACTCCCCACCCGCAAAGGCGAGTTTACCATTCATGGTTTTGTCGAAGAGGGTGGCACTGAACACGTTGCTCTGTCTTATGGTTCCTGGCAACCCGACGACGTTGTGCCGATTCGTATCCACTCAGAATGTTTAACCGGCGACGCCTTATTTTCAACGCGTTGCGATTGTGGCTTCCAGTTGGAACGGGCAATGGAAAACATTGTGGAGCGTGGTTACGGTGTATTGCTGTACTTGCGCCAGGAAGGTCGGGGCATTGGTTTAATCAACAAAATCCGCGCATACCACCTGCAGGATAACGGTATGGACACGGTAGAAGCAAACGAACACCTCGGATTTGATGCCGACATGCGTACCTACGACATGTGTAAAGTGATGCTGGATACCCTGAAGGTCAAAAACGTTGAGCTTATGACCAACAATCCCCGCAAGACGGCAGCGCTGGAAGCGCTAGGGATTAATGTGGTCGCGCGTAAACCCATTGATCACGGCGTAACCAAAGACAACAAACACTATATCCGCACCAAAACCGAAAAACTGGGTCATGCATTTGATCCGCATGTCCTCGGTGACTAACCCCCTCTAACGGGCGTGTAAACCTGAACCAACGAGTTGTGTTTGGTTCAGGTAAAGTTAATTTACCCACGCGTATAACGGTATACAGACCAATTACACAGCGCATTTGCGCGAGGAGTCTGTATGCACAAACGCATCCTGTCTTTGATTTTGATTTCCCTGCTGGGAAGCACACAGGTTCAGGCCATGAGCGCCCCTGAATCAACCGAACTGGTGCAGAGCCAACGCGTCTCTGAAGCCGAGCTCGACGCCCTGCTCGCCCCGATTGCCCTGTACCCTGATTCTGTGGTTACCCATATTCTGATAGCCAGTACCTACCCGCTGCAGGTCATTGATGCCCAGCGCTGGCAGCAGAGCAATGACAATCTCAGTGACGATACGCTGGCCGAGCTGCTTGATACTAAAACCTGGGATCCCAGCGTGAAGGCCCTGGTGCCATTTCCGGATATTCTGTCGCGCATGAGTCAGGACCTGAACTGGCTGGAATCAGTAGGTGATGCTGTACTCACCGATGAGGACTGGGTACTGGACCGGGTTCAGGCGCTGCGTTTACAAGCCTGGCAGCACGGTAACCTGGAAACTAACGACTACCAGCGCGTTAGCTACGAAGACAGGGTCATTGTTATAGAGCCGCGTCAGCCTCGCGTAGTGTATGTGCCCTATTATGATCCAATGATCACCTATGGTCACTGGCACCATCCAATCGCCCCGGTCATTTGGCCAGGCTATGTGAACGTGCGCTTGCATCATGGCTTTTACTGGGGAAGTCGGGTCACCATTGGCGCGGGCTTTTACTTCGGGCATATATTCTGGCCAGACCGCCATATTGTTGTTAGTCACAGAACCGTTCATCACTACCCAAGTGTGTCTTACCGTAAGCGTTACAACGTGCGGGAATACCATCGTTGGCAACACAATAGTGCCAACCGACATGCCCGCTATTCGCACCGCGTGGTTGAACGTAAGCCGTCGGTAATTAAGCAGCACAAGACCGTGCGTTATCATTCGGCACAAGCGCCTGACAGAAGCCTGGTTCGCCCTGTGGTTCACCAGCAAAGAATAGAGAAAAAGCTTAAACAGCAAGCGCATAAGCCGACCGCTCGCGAACAGCAAAAACGTTATACCCAGGTCAATAAGCCTCAACGCCAGGCCGCTGAGCACCGGGCAGTGAACCCACAACGTGCACACCCAAATGTCGCGCAGCAACACAAACCAACGCAGCCGGTACATTCTAAACCCGGTAAGCTGCAATACAAACAGGAAAAGCACGAGCGAAAGGTGAAGCGCGAAACGACAGCGCACCGTCAACCGTCGCAGCAACGTCAGGCGTCTAAGCAACGCCAGGTAAAACAGTCTCAGCGTCAAAGCGCGTCGCATAATAACAGGCAACACTCTAAGCAACACTAACTGCAAAGTAATAAGGCATACCTCGGTATGCCTTATTTTTGTCACTTTATTTTATTAGACATATATCGCAAGTAAGCACTTACAAAGCACTGAGGAGAGTGCGTATCCAGATTAAAATACAACGACGGTTCAATGAGCTCTAACTCAATAATGCACCACTGTCCGTTGTGTTGAAGCAAGTCTACCCGGGCATACAAATACTCAGTTGGCATCGCCTGCAAAGCCAGCTCTGCACTGTTTAGCATTGCCTGATCAGGAGATATCACTGCCAGACTGCCACCGTGCTCTTCCTGCACCCGAAAGTCACCTTGTTTAGGCGTTTTCAGAATGGCATGGCTTAGCTCACCTGCAAAATAAAATAACGACACTTCGCCCTGTTCAACAACACTGGTCACAAACGGCTGAACCATAGCTGGACGACGGGCAAAGACAGCAGCCAGTGTGTCTTGCTGAGCCGACAACGATTCGCGCGTTAAACGGTAAGTATCGTCGGCATTTGCACTGATACACGGCTTGATGACAATCTCATCGCAATCGAAATCGGCAAAAGCACCGGCGAGTGAGTCATGATCGTAGTCATCAAGCCAAATAGTCGGTAGTACAGCCACTGCACTGGCTTCCAGGTCTCGCAAATAGCGCTTATCCAGATTCCATTGCATCAGCGCTAACGGGTTTATCAGCTGAGTTTGCCCTGCAATCCGCTCCAGGCAAGCCATAAAGGCCTCTGGTGCCTGCTGATAGTCCCACGGACTGCGCACAATAACCGACTCATAGTCACTGTAATCCCAACTGCTGTTGCGCCACGACACGGTTTCGACGTCATAGCCATTATTGGCAAACGGCTCGATGAGTAGGTCGTCGTATACAAAAAAGTCTTCCAGGCTGTCCATCGACAGAAACGCGATTTTTTTCATGGGATCAGATTTCTATCAACAGGCCGTTTGGCGTGATTTCGACTCGCTTGGGCTGCCGGATACCCCAGGCCGATAAGTCTAACTGTTCGAAGTCGAGCAACAGGATTACCGGGAAGCGTTTGCCTTCCATTCGCTTCAGGCTGTTTAACAGCGACTCGGGTACCAGATTACCGTGTTCGGCCCACTCGAGTTCATCCAGTGTCGGCTCTTTGATTTGCAACTGACCCAATTGCGCGTGATAGAACAATTCACCCGACAATGTCGCTGTGGCTTTTAGCTGTAAACCATCCCGCTCTGCCAGGACGGTCACGTTCACACTGATTTCATCTTCCAGCGGATCAAGGTCGACAGCAGGGTTAGAAAATGTGAACTGGGTGTCTTCATACACCCGGGTTTGCGGAAATACAGCAGACACCATGGCGTTTAGCTGTGACTCAGACAAGGTAAGCATAAATGCGTGTGCCTGATGCATACCGCCAACGGCCCACAAACAAAGCGCCAATGCGCCGGCAAAGAGGTACTTCATAGATTCATAGACACCAGTAAATTTGCCGCATTCTAACATGTTTTTGTATAAAAGAATTGCCCCGCCAGAGGCTGCGCCAGTATTATGTGGCGCAAATACATCCAACGGTTTTAACCATGCAAACATTTGAACAAGTTAAAAACTTTTTATCTACAGAGTTATTTACCCTGTTCGACATCACGTTTACTACTGGCGGGCTGATAGCCGTGCCACTGCTGTATGTGGTTGGCATCTGGGTGATTCGAAAACTCGCGCACCTGGCAACCTATCGCCTGCGCTCGTCCGGTGCCAGCCCCGATACCATTCACCTGTTTAAACGTATTTTCTATATCCTGGCCATGGCTATTCTGGTCGTCACGTCGCTGGATATGATGAATGTGCCACTGACTGCGTTCGCCTTTTTATCGGGCGCCGTAGCGATTGGTGTGGGTTTTGGTGCGCAAAACATTATCAATAACTTCATCTCTGGCTGGATACTCATGTGGGAACGCCCCATCCGCATCGGAGATGTACTGGAGGTCGACGGCGCGCGCGGCGTGGTGGAAGCTATTAATACTCGTTCAACACGAATCCGCCGTGTCGACGGAGTACACATGCTTATTCCGAACAGCAAATTGTTGGAAAACACGGTGATCAACTGGACGCTGATTGACTTGCTTACCCGAACCACCGTAAAAGTCGGCGTGGCGTATGGCTCAGACTGTAAGCTGGTTGCCAGTCTTATAGAACAAGCAGTACTGGAACAAACTGAAATTCTGCCCGAGCCCAAACCCATAGTGATTTTTGATGACTTTGGCGATAACGCTTTAATTTTTGAGGTGTATTTTTGGATCAATGCCACGGCAGAGCGCGATTTACGCAAAATACGCAGTGACATTCGCTTTACCATCGACGGACTGTTTAACCAACACAACATCGTTATTGCCTACCCGCAGCGCGATGTGCATTTGGATGGTACGTTACAACTTGTTCAATCTCCTAAGGAAAATGCATGAGCAATGCAGACCAGGCCTTTTTATGGGCGTACGATATTAGCGTTGACGGCACCATTGCCACGGTAGATAAAGCAGCCATCACCACACCGATTGCCCCTAACACCTATCGATGGGTTCATTTGCAGTCTGACGAGTCTGATGCCGAGCAACTATTAGATACCCTCGCGTTGCCGTCTTCAGTGGCCGATAGCCTGATGGCACTGCAAACCCGTCCGCGCGTGCTGCCAATAAAAGAAGGCGCATTGATTTTCCTGCGTGGCATTAACGCAAATCCAGGTGCAGACCCCGATGATATGGTGTCATTGCGCTTGTGGTTAACCCCTAACCTGATGGTGACCGCGCGACGTCAGAACCGTCGTCTGATGAGTGTGCAGGACACCCGGGAAATGATTGAAAGCGGCGAGGCCCCGGCGACGACTGCTGAGCTGCTAGTCACTTTGCTTACCCGCATAGCCGACCGCATACACGACAAAATCGAAGATATTGACGAACAGCTTGCTCAATACGAAACAGCTGATGCCCTGAATAAACAGGATCGACAGCAGCTCGCTATGTTACGTCGACAAACCGCGATTATTCGACGCCACCTGGCACCGCAACGCGATGCCCTGGACACGCTGATTCGAACGCCAAACCTGATCAACGACAGCTTGATTTTTGAATTGCGCGACCAAGCCGACCGCATGACTCGTTACGTTGAAGATCTCGACCTGGCAAGGGAACGTTCACTGGTATTGCAGGACGAATTACGCAACCAAATAGCTGATCAACAAGGCATTCGCATGTATGTGCTATCGATGATCACAGCCATATTTTTACCACTGTCTTTTTTAACCGGTGTATTTGGTATGAACGTGGCCGGCCTGCCAGGTACCGAAGCCCCTGATGCATTTACAACGCTCATGATGGCTATGGGCGGGATTGCCGTTGTCATGCTCATTGCCATGCTATGGAAACGCTGGCTATAGATTGCTAACAAACCATTCAAGGCGGGCAAACAATGCCCGCCTTCATACTTTTGGTTAATCGACTGATCCTTTTCCTTATTTAATAATTACTTACTTCGTTATTTCTGTCTTTGAATCTCGTTTACTTTTTCTCATGGTCAGTTGATTCGAATCAAGGCTCCCTTTGCTGACGGTGCGTAAGCTGTGTGAATTAACTGGCGAGTTGTAAATGCTGTCCTACACTTAGCGTGTAACGGGCAAATTGGAGTGTGTTGTATGTTCTCTTGGGTTAAAGAAGGCCATCAAATATTCAGAGTTATTCTGATTGTTCAGTTGGTTATCTCAGTAGTCATCGGATTGATTACCGGCGAGCTAATGATAGCGTTCTGGCTGGGTATTCCGATTATCGCGCTCCCTTTGTACCTTAGCTATGCTAACCCGGAATCAGAGATAAGCGGACATGCTGTTGGCATTGGCGTTCAGTTGATGACGGCACTGCACATCCATCAGGCATTTGGGCTTATCGAAATTCATTTCGAGATTTTTGTTCTGCTCGCCATGCTGGCTTACTTCCGCAACTGGCGCATCATTGCAACCTCAACTGCCACGGTTGCGGTGCACCATATTTTATTCTTTTTCATGCAAGCAGGCGGTTCCGGGGTATTCATTTTCGAAGAAAACCACATCACCTTCTCCATTTTGTTATTGCATGCCGCGTTTGCCCTTGCTGAGGGCCTGACCCTGATGTACATGACCAAACGCAGTCATGAAGACGGTGTAGGGGGCGCGTTGCTGGAGTCCGCCATTGCAGACATCATTCGCGACAAAGAAAGTCTCAACCTTGCGGTGAAAATAGACAAATCGGTGCCCGTAATGCGCACCTTTGACGAACTACTGGATGCTATACGCCAATTGGTGAGCAATGCCGCCAAGCTTGCAGATGACGTAGCTGACACTAGTGCTTTCATGCAAAATGCTACCCGGGAATTAAGTGAGCACGCCCAGCAGAGTCATCAGGAAATCGGAAGTATTTCCGCCGCATCGGAAGAAATTGCGGTCACCATGCAAGACACATCTGAGCGCACTAACGCAGCCAATGACATCACTCAGGAAGCCAAAGCGAACACATCAGAGTCGAGAACGTCCGTTGAAAGTACCAAGACCACCATTAGCTCATTGCGCGACAGATTAAACAGTGCCGCGCAAACCAACCAGGAGCTGAACGAGCGATGCGCCAGTATCTCTGATTCCATGCGTTCAATTACCGCCGTAGCGGAACAAACTAACCTGCTTGCGCTTAACGCAGCCATTGAATCGGCCCGTGCCGGCGAGCACGGTCGGGGCTTCGCCGTCGTTGCTGACGAAGTCCGCACCCTGGCAATACGCTCTAAAGAAAGTGCCGACGAGATTTCTACCATCACCGAGCAATTAGTGGCCAGCACAGCGTCGTCAGTGACGCAGATGAATCAGTGCATCGAACTGGTTGACGAAGCAGTAAGCGCATCAGACCGCGCAGCCACGCACATGCAAGGCATCGAATCTAAAATCCAGGCGGCCTCGGACAACATGATGGAAGTCGCAACCTCGGCGGTTGAACAGGAAACTGCGTCCTCATCGATAGCGGCCAGCACGGCAAAAATTTACGAGCTGGCGACCCAGGAAGCGCGTACCGCCGCGGAACTGGAGCAAAAGTCGCAATCGTTGGCCACTCTGTGTCAGACACTGCAAACCATGGTAAGACGTTTTGTAGTGTAATGAGTAGCCGTACAACAACGATACTGGTTGGCGTTTGGGCAACCGCTATTTTGGTTGCCCTGCTCATAGCGAACAGTAATCAGATGCAGGACTTTGATCCAGACGCCTCACTAGCGCAAGCTGCCAGCCAGCAGAACTTCGATAGTGCTTTTACAGGCATGTTGCAAGAGGCAGGTGTGAGCAACGGCTCTATTGTGCATCTTAGCGCTAACAGCAATTGCTTTTGCAATGACCTTAGCAAGGGCCATCAATACGATATAACCCAATCACTCGCCGACAAAGGCTATGAGTTTAACACCTTGTCGCTGTCTGAAAATCCGGCCATTGGCAAACTCATCAGCCACTTCCCCGCCCTTGCTGTTATCGATAACAACGGTAATCTGCGCTATGTTGGCCCTTATGCAACGGGTTTTGGCTGCTTTACGGGCAATGACTTAGTGGACGATATTGCCCGAATCGCCACCACTGAGCAGTACTTCGGGGCTACGGTAAACACTGAGGCCCGCGGGTGTTTTTGTAATGTGTAGACACGCAGTTATTTCATAAAATAGATAGTCAAAAATTGATTCACTAATCAGCCTTACCCAATTTTCTATATAGCTACTGTCTACAGGGCACAATTATCCACCTCGGCACTAATTCCTTTTTTCTGGACTTTCATCTCCCCAATGAGGCAAACAATAGTCCAAAAGCACTCGCTGATATTTTAAGGGAACTTTGCAATTAAAATATTCACTAAAGCTTTGTAAACAACTGGTGTAACAAGGATGACAACCCAATGCTCCCCGTTATTCAGCGCAATCCCGATTCCTTACCCGGACATCCAAATAGACAGCGCAAGTTAAAATCATGGATATTGGTATTGCCGGTGTGTTTCCTTGCGCTTCCCTTTGCGGCAAACGCTAACGCAGGCGTGCCCATGCTATTTCTGGCGATGCCTGCCCTGCTCATGTCGCTGTTACCCATTATCTTTATCGAGTCCGTTTATTGTGCGCAGCGATTGTCTTTGTCCTTCGGACAGTCATTAAAAACAGTGAGCATATCCAACCTTGCTTCAACGCTGGTTGGCATTCCTGTTACCTGGTTACTGCTGGTCGGCGTTCAAATAGCGACAAGCGGAGGCAGGGCTTACGGCATAGACTCCCCCGTTGAAAAAGTGCTTGCGGTTACCTGGCAAGCCCCTTGGTTGATCCCTTACGAGACCGATCTGCATTGGATGATACCGGCTGCAGGCTTGGTACTGCTGGTACCTTTT